>JAODLU010000357.1 GCA_025464125.1 Microbacteriaceae bacterium
CAGACAAGGCACGCTACGGCTCCTTCTATCTCCTGGCAGAGGAGGCGGAGAAGGCGGTTCGCGACATCATCATGGAGGCGCAATCGGGTGATCCGGGCACCGAGGAACGTAAGTTCGGCGACTTGTACGCGAGCTACCTCGACGAGCAGCGCATCAATGCGCTCGGTGCCGCCCCGCTTCGCCCGGCGCTCGCCGACGTCAATGCGGTCAGCGACATCCCGTCATTCCTATCCACTCTCGGCCGCCTCGAGCGCCAAGGCGTCAGCGGTTTCTTCCAGCTGTATATCGACAACGACCCGGGCAACCCGGAGCGTTACATCGCCCTGTTCGAACAGGGCGGTCTCGGGCTGCCAGACGAGAGCTACTACCGCGAAGACAAGTTCGCCGAAATTCGCACGGCCTACCTTGCATACCTCGAGAAGATGCTGGGGCTTGCCGGCGTGACGGATGCGGCGGCGCGAGCCAAGCGCATCTTCGACCTAGAGACGCAGATCGCCGCCCACCACTGGGACAATGTCGCCACCCGCGACAGCGAGAAGACGTACAACCTCACGACCTGGAAGGCAGTGGTCGACATTGCCTCCAGCGCCAGTGATGGCCCCGACCTCAACCGCTGGGTCGACGCCATAGACGCGCCAGCAGGTGTATTCGACGAGCTCGTGCTCAGGCAGCCCTCGTTCCTCGAGGGCATCGCCGAGCTGTTGTCTGCCGGTCACCTCGAGAGCTGGACCGACTGGCTGAGGTGGCAGGTGATCCGTTCCTCTGCCGGATACCTCTCTGACGAGTTCGTCGAAGCGAACTTCGACTTCTACGGGCGCACCCTCACCGGCACCCCGGAACTTCGGGCCAGGTGGAAGCGCGGAGTCTCGCTGGTCGAGGGCTCGATGGGTGAGGCTGTCGGCCGCATCTATGTCGATCGCCACTTTCCCGAGGCCGCAAAGACGGCGATGGACGTGCTCGTCGCCAACCTGATCGAGGCTTACCGCCAGAGCATCGGCGGCCTGGAGTGGATGACGGCGCCGACCCGCGCGCGCGCGCTGGAGAAGCTCGACAAGTTCACCCCGAAGATCGGCTACCCGGTGAAATGGCGGGACTACTCCTCGCTCGCCATCTCGGCCGACGACCTGATTGGCAACATCCGGGCCACCAGCGAGTTCGAGTTCCAGCGGGAGCTCGGCAAGATCGGCCAGCCGCTCGACCGTGACGAGTGGTTCATGACTCCGCAAACCATCAACGCCTACTACAACCCCGGTTTCAACGAGATCGTGTTCCCCGCCGCCATTTTGCAGTTTCCGTTCTTCGACGAGAGCCGGGATGCCGCGGCGAACTATGGGGCGATCGGCGCTGTCATCGGGCACGAGATCGGCCACGGGTTCGATGACCAGGGCTCGAAGTATGACGGCGACGGCAGGCTGCTCGACTGGTGGACAGCCGAAGATCGTGTGGCCTTCGAGAAGCTGACCGCGTCGCTCATCGAGCAGTACAACGGCCTGGCACCGCTGCAGATCCCGGACCACCATGTAAATGGCGCCCTCACGATCGGCGAGAACATCGGCGACCTCGGCGGACTGTCGATCGCATGGAAGGCATACGTCCTGTCGCTCGACGGTGCTGAGTCTCCCGTGATCGACGGGCTCACGGGCGCCCAGCGTTTCTTCCTTTCATGGGCGCAGGCCTGGCAGATCAAGGCAAGGGACGAGGAAGTGCTGCGACTGCTCTCCATCGACCCGCACTCCCCCAATGAGTTCAGATGTAACCAGATCGTTCGCAACATCGACGAGTTCTATGAGAGCTTTGGTGTGACAGAAGCTGACCTGCTGTGGCTCAAACCCGAAGAGCGCGTGACTATTTGGTAGTAGGAACTGAGGAGCATGAGCGCCGTGCTCGCCTTCGCGCGCCTCGCGAGGGCCGGCACCGTGGAGTCGACGGAGTAGAGAACTTCACCGGCACCTTCGCCGCGCTCGGGCAGCTTGCTTACTCTGGCGCCCGCGTCTCAGCGCACGTGGTGGACCTGCGGTCGGGCCTCACCGTCGTCGCGATCGATGACCGCATAGTTTTGCCGACGGCGAGCATCGGCAAGATCCTGCTGCTGGTCGAAGTGTCTGCTCGCATAACCGCCCGTGACTTCGCCGGCTACGGCATCCTCGACAAGACGCCCGGCGACTCGATCGCCGATTCCGGTCTCTGGCAGCAGCTGCAGGCTCCCGCCCTGCCAGTGGCCGACCTCGCAATCCTGGTGGGCGCCACGAGCGACAATCTCGCGACAAACGTGCTGCTGCGGCAGGTCGGGCTGGACGCCGTGCGGGCCAGGACCGAATCACTGGGGCTCGCCAGAACCGCGCTGCTCGACCTCGTGCGCGTGCAGCGCGGCCCGGACGACGCCCCGCAACTGTCTGTCGGATCGACGGCCGAGCTTGCCTGGCTGTTCGGTGCGCTCTCGCGCGGCCAGGTCGTCGATCCTGTCACCAGCCAGCGCGTGCTGGGCTGGCTCTCCCTCAATTCCGACCTCTCGCTCGTGGCGAGCGCATTCGGCCTCGACCCGTTGTCGCATCGCGGGCGTGACCACGGCATCCAGCTCGTCAATAAGACGGGAACAGACGCCGGAGTGCGCTCAGAGGTCGGCCTGTTGAGCGGGGCCCGCACCGGTGTGGCGTACGCCGTGACCGTGCAATTCAACGATGCGGACCTCAATACCAGGCTCAGGGTGCTCGATGCGATGCGCACGACCGGGTACGACCTGCTCGAGTACGTGCACTGAAACCGTCGCAAATGTGCCCATAACGGGGGGTGCAATCGCCGAGAATGGGGGTGTCCCCCTTAAGGCCGACACAATATACTGGATGGCGGAACGTCCCCCCCAACGTTCGAAATACAACCCCGCCCCAGCTCCGCCGACGC
Organism: Microbacteriaceae bacterium; assembly: GCA_025464125.1. GTDB lineage: Bacteria > Actinomycetota > Actinomycetes > Actinomycetales > Microbacteriaceae > Lacisediminihabitans. The sequence goes on from JAODLU010000357.1 coordinate 2,899, forward strand.
CCGAACGTCGCTCATGAATCAGGCCCCGAAACCTGGAACAACTGTTGAGCGTGCGCTTTTGCGCTCGCAGCTCCCCACACAGGAGAAGTTCTTTCATGAAGCGCACTATTGCTGCCGTGCTCACCGGCGCGCTCGCCATCGGCCTGGCCGTTACCGGAGTCACTACCGCGTTCGCCGACTCGAACTCGCCAACGCCGTACACGGTGGATGCCGCGGGCGTCACGCTCCCCTCGCCTGATACTTTCCCGGCCAACGGTGACGTCAACGTCACGTACACGCAGGCCGGAGTGAGCGCACAGAAGAGCATCCACTTCGACCCGAACAACAACCAGCCGGGCGGCGCGTGGATCGGCAAGAGCAACATTCCGTGGTCGGGCTTCGGCCTGGCCGGCAACTACTGCATCACCTGGGTGCAGGTGTCGCTCTACAACGCACACTTCGGTGAGGGCGGCCAGGCGCCGTTCTGTGTGACCACGACTGCCCAGGACGCGGATGCCTCGCTTTCGGTGACGAAGGCCACTTGCACCTCGGCCGAGACCGTTTCCTTAGGAACTCTCACGAACGCCAAGTGGACCTCCCAGCTCGGCACAACCGGTCCCGGCACCTACACGGTGGTCGCAACTGCAGACAGCAGCCACCTCTTCAGCGACGGCAAGAACACGAAGACCTTCACAGACACCCTCGCGGGCAAGTCGACGACAGGGTGCGCGAGCGACCCGACATGTATCAGCGATCCGACCTTCTCTTATAGCTACAACGGTGAGGAAGCCGGAACAGTCACCGCCACGAAGCCTGGCGTCAGGTCGGGCACCCTGTGTGCCCCGCTCTATATTCGTGCGACGACCTGGACGTTCGACTCCCCGGTCAACGGCAACAGCCCGTCATGGCCGCAGACACTTGTCGGATACAACGATGTGGAACTCAGCTCGCTCGGCACTGTCAGCTACACCGCACCGGTGGTCGAGCTCTGCAAGCAGAACGACATCTACGCGAGTTTCGACGGATTCGGCGCGCTCTACGTTCCCGAGAAGCTGACAGCACCCGGCCAGCCGTCAGAGCCGCAGTTCCTGCATGCCGCCCTTCCTGGCGACGGACCGAATCCCACATACTTCACCAGCGCATCCACTGGTTGTGACCATGTGCAGCCTGTCGCGACAGTCATCTCTGGTCTCTGCTACTGGGATGCCGGCCAGAAGGCCTCGTTCAAGACCGTGCGGTTCGAGTTCGACAACACGCTCTCCAATGTGCCGGTGTTCTTCGAGGTCGAAAGCAACCAGTACATCGATAACTCGGCGTACAACCGCACTGTCGCTGCCCACTCGATCGTCTACGTCTCGGCCCAGGCTTCGTGGACTGGCGGCGTCGGCTATACGGTGCACGCTGGCGCCGACAGCTTCGACCTGAGCGTCGGATCATACGACCCGTGCCCGCCGACAGTGGCGACCTGCACGACGACGTCGACTGCACTGACGTCGACCAACCTGAAACCCCAGGGCTGGACTTTCGATGAGACCCGCACGCTGGGTACCAACACCTACACGGCCGGCACGCCGACCGGTGGCCTCACCATCGAGACGCACAACAACACGAACACGGACCCGGAGGCTGGCGCAGTAGGCAATGGAACTCCGGACCAGCGCAAAGCCGCTGGCTACCACGCCACCGACGTGCTGCTTTCCGCGATTGGCACGCCCAGCATCGCATACGACCAGACGTCTGGATCCCTTCCCGGCATCAACCTGACCATCGACAAGGATGGCGACGGGGGCAAGGACGGCAACCTCGTCTACGAGCCGACCCTCTTCGGCGCTGACAACTGGTGGTCGACCCAGGACCTCGGAGTCGTAAGCACGAAGGTCATCCCGAACCCGTCGTACCAGAAATCCTTCGGCACCCTGAATGACTTCCTGGCCTCATGGCCGAACGCGAAGGTCATCGCAGTTGGCTACTCGCTGGGTTCTGGCGCTGTCGGCGAGGGCGTCATCCACAGCATCACCGCCGGCTGCGTTACCTACCCGTTCGACTACGAGACGATCACGGCCGGCGTCCCGGCAGAGGTCACGTTCGCTGACAGCTGTGGCGTGAACGGGGACCAGGTGAACGTGCCATCCCTGAACGGCATCACCAGCTACACCTACAAGACGGTGGACGGTCGCAACTCGGCCGGCGTCGGCACGGTTACCGTCACCGCCGAGCCAGCTAAGGGTTACTCGTTCGGCAGCGACGTGGTCACATCCTGGTCACATGCCTTCCTTTCGGATGCCGACAACAAGTGTGTGACCATCACGGGCGACCCGAGGTCGACAGACCAGGTCTGTGACTTCACTACCCTTGACGGCGTGGTGCAGGGCACCATCACCGTCGATGCGGTCACAGGCGCCAAGTACGTCATCCACAAGACGACGCTGCCGGCCACGCCGGACGTGACGGTACTGGCTGGCGCGACGAAGGTGGAGCCGGGCGATTACCTGGTGACCGCGGTCGCCGAGGACGGTTACACGCTCACAACGCCGTACAGCTGGCCGTACACGGTGGCTGACAGGGCAACCAACTGCCAGGAGACCACTCTCCCGGCATTCGATCCAGAGGTCACTCCGTCAAACCCGGTGTGCACCGACGGCTCGCAAGTGAGCGGCTACCTCTCGATCGATCCTTCTGACCCTCTCGCGTACTTCATTGGTTCGCAGCAGCTCACTGGCGGTCGCAACGCGATGCCGGCTGGAACGTATTCGGTGCTGGCGGTCGCTCCAGCCGGTGACGGCGTCTCGGGTACCAACCCGACGATCGTGACGATCAGTTCGCTCAGCGCACTCGGTATCGCGTGTGGTTCGCTGACAACGCTGGCCTTCACGGGTGTCGGTGGCCTGGCTCTCTACCTCTTCATCGCGGCGGCGCTGCTGCTCGCGGGAGCAGCGGTAATGATCATGCGGAAGCCGCGCCACCAGCCGCGACACCTCTCCTGAGACACGCCCGGCGGTCCTGCTTCGCGCGGGGCCGCCGGGTGTCAGGATTTCTCACGAATAGGGCTTGTCCCCCAAAAGGAGGGCATGTAACGTGGGTGTCGCACCTGGGGTGAATGACCCGAACTTCACCTGACCCGACAGTGTGCCCGGAAGGTGATTGCTCTACTTCTCACCCGTTTTCTGCCCGTCACGAAACCGCGCTTCCCTAAAGCGCTCTCGTGACCACTGGCGTCTCGGCCTCTGCCGCGCGCCCGCAGGTTCGCCTGCTTTCGCCCTGTACCCGATCAGGAGTTCGACCCGATGAAGAAATTTTTTGCCGCCCTAAGCGTTGCGACCCTCGCTGTCGGCCTCGCTGTCGTCGCCGTGGCATCACCAGCCTCGGCTCATACGCCGACAGTCACGCCCAGTTGTACAAGTCTCACCGTCAAGCTGGTGAGTTACGAAGCAACTGGCAGTGCGACCCCGAACAAGGTCACCGTCACCATTGACAACAACCAGGTGGAGAACGCCAATTACGGAACGACCTTCCCCCAGAAGAGCTATCCGTTCACCCCGTCGAGCACCGCTCACCAGTGGAAGGTTGTCGTCGACGCTGTCGGCACTGACTACGACAGGACGTGGACCGGCACCACGACGCCGTGTGTGGTTGCGGCTGCACCAGTGTTCGCGCCAGCAGCCTGCACGGGCCCTGGCACAGCTATTGCCGGCGGCTACACGATCACTGCCACCACAGGAGCCAAATACCAGTCGAAGATCGACTCGTCAGGATGGTCAGACATCGGCCCGGGAAATCACCCGGTCGCTGCGGGCAAGACGATCGCCGTCAAGGCCCTGCCCGTAAACAGCACACTCAACGGCACGACCAGCTGGAGCTATGTAGTTCCGTCAGCTGGAGCGTGCACTGTGAAGACAGCGCCCTCCACTCCGAAGGTGGTCGCGGCTTCGGGCTGCAACGTTCCAGGTTCGATCACGCTCGGCACCGAAGCCGGAGTCGTTTACACCTTCCTCACCGGGTCGGCAGCGCAGACCTCCGGTGCATATGAGGTGAAGGCGACCCCGGCCGCGAATTACTACTTCACCGGCGACCAGTCAGTGACGTACTCAGGAACACTGGGAACCTTCGCAACCTGTGCCACGCCGAAGGCGGCTTCTGCCACCGACCAGTCGTGCACCACCCAGGGCACCGACGGCCTGGACCCGCTCAGCCCGGCCGCGGGTGACTCGGGTTCCGTGAAGACTGACTCCGCCGTGACATCCACTGTGGTCAGCGGCTCGATCGAGGTCTTTGCGGTCGCCGGTGTCAAGTACACGATCCATCGCGTCGACGGCACGGTTCCCGACGTCGTGGTGGCGAGCGGTGTGACGGATGTGACACCTGGCGACTATCTCGTGACAGCCGTCGCGATGCCGGGTTACGGCCTCACCGGCCCGACGTCCTGGCCGATGACGGTCAAGAGCGCCCTGCTCTGCGTGCAGCTTCCCGACCACGCACTGGTGAGCGGCTCAGCAACGGCTACCGCACAGCAGTGCACGGGTGGGTCCATGCAGAGTGGAACGATCGGCGTCGAGCTCGACCCGGCCCTGGCCTACTCAGTTGGTTCGACGAAGCTGACCTCAGCGCAGACGGCTTTCGCGCCGGGCACGTACACGGTCACCGCGGCGGTGACCGATCCTGAGTTCACCTTCGACGGCACTCCGTCGTGGACGGTGACCGTAGCCGCAGCAAGTGCGGCCTGTGGTGATCTGCTCACCCTGGCCTTCACTGGCGGCGGCGCTGGCCTGACTTACCTCTCGATGGCGGCACTGCTGCTGATGGCTGGCGGCGCGGTTGTTCTCTACTCCCGCAGGGTGAAGCGAGCAGCCTAGGCGCGCAGGTCGCGGAGGTCGTCGTCGCGGAAATCGCGTGCGACGGCCTCCGACAGGCGTGCACCATTCGGCACGCTGATGCCGAAAAGTGCGTCAAGCGCTGCGGTGAACTCCGCGGCATTGCCTGAGCGGGCCAGTTCGCGAGCGCGCACCGAAGGCGTGTGCAGCAGTACACCCGCAAGATGCCTGAGCGCTGACTCGGCCTGACCGTCGTCGCCACGGGCGCGTGCACGTTCGATCTCTGATTCGAGGATCTGGAAGACGTGCCGCCGAAGCGCGACAACCGCCGGAGCCATGGCCTGTTCCGCAGCGACCGCAGCGTATTCCGACACGGCCTCGTCGACCATGGCTCGGGCCTCGGTTGCGGCGTTGAGCTCTTCGAGGGGTGCGTGCAGGCTGATGGTCTCGAGGTCGAGCAGCTCAACGCCCTCAATGCCCGCAACCGCTGGGTCGACGTTGCGTGGCAATCCGAGGTCGATCACTATGCGACGACGACCGGGCCGCATGATGCCTGGCACGATCACCGGAGTCTCGGCAGAGGTGCAGGTGATGACGACGTCTGCGCTGGCGAGAGCCTGCTCCAGCGACTCCTCGAGTTTGACCGAGTGGCTGAGCGCGAACGGTCCGCCGCGTTTGCTCGCGGAGTAGACCGCGACGTTGGTCGCCCCGCGGTCCCTGAGCGCTGCGAGGGTGGTTGCCGCGTACTGGCCGGTGCCCACAAGTAGCACCCGGGCATCAGCCCAGTCTGCGACGCGGCTGGATGCGAGCTCGAGTCCGAGACGCACCAGGGAGCGACCGGCCCCGCCAACCGCGGTGCGGCTCTTGATGCCGCGAGAGGTGCGGGAGGCTTGCTGGAACAGGCGCTCGAGGGAAGAGGATGTGGTGCCGGCGGCCCGTGCGTTCTCAAGTGCGCGCCGAACCTGGCCGGAGATCTCGTCTTCGCCAAGGATCACTGACTCGAGACCAGACGAGACCGCGAACAGGTGCTCAGCCACATCGTGGCCGGTGACGACAGTGACCGAGCCGCGAAGTACTGCAGGGCTTACCCCGCTCGCGGCGCTGACGACCTCGACCACGCGCTGCACGGCGACCGCACTGGCTGCGGTGAGCGGCTCGTCGATGTCGAGGTATGCCTCGAAGCGATTGCAGGTGGCGAGCACGACGGCCCCTGAGACGAAGTCACCAGACGCGACCAGAGTGGCCGCGGCGCCGGGTGCGCCAATCGAGAGCTTCTCGAGAAGGTCGAAGCTCGCATTATGGTGACTGGCGGTGAGGCAGAGAAGCACCTCGCAAGCCTACGTCCGTTTGCCGATGCGAACATGTGTCCGCGTCCGCTCGCTCATACTTGAATTGTGAACCTGCCAGTCGATCATCCCCTCTCCGACGGTCGCACCGGCGACTCGATTCTTATCCGCTCATATCGCGGTGAGCGCACTGAGAAGACTCCGGTCTGGTTCATGCGCCAGGCCGGTCGGTCGCTGCCCGAATATCGCGACCTGCGGGTGGGTACCAAAATGCTTGACGCGTGTCTTGACCCCGAACTCTCGAGCGAGATCACCCTGCAGCCGGTGCGGCGCCACGGTGTCGATGCCGGCATCTTCTTCAGCGACATAGTCGTGCCCATCAAGCTCGCCGGAGTCGACGTCGACATCGTTCCGGGGCGCGGCCCCGTGCTCGGTTCTCCGATACGCACTGCTGCGGATGTCGCGGCTCTCCGCCCCCTGCTGCCAGAGGCTTTGGCCCCGGTCGCCGCCGGCGTGGCTCGCACTGTTGCGCAGCTGGGGTCGACGCCGCTGATCGGTTTTGCCGGCGCACCTTTCACCCTCGCCGCGTACCTCGTGGAGGGCGGACCGTCGAAGGATCACCTCCGCGCGCGCACGCTCATGCACGCTGACCCGCAGACCTGGTCGGCGCTCCTCGGCTGGGCGGCTGATGTGACTGGCGCGTTCCTTCGCGCGCAGGTGCTTGCCGGCGCGAGTGCAGTGCAGCTCTTCGACTCCTGGGTCGGTTCCCTCTCGGTCGCGGACTACGAGACGCATGTTGCGCCGTTCTCGGCACTGGCGATAGCGCATGTCAAAGATCTCGGAGTGCCGATCGTGCACTTCGGGGTGGGCACTGCCGAGCTGCTGCCATCCATGAAGGCCATCGGGGTCGACGTGATGGGGGTCGACGACCGCATCCCGCTCGATGACGCGTCGAGGCGCATCGGCACAGGCACCCCGGTGCAGGGCAACATCAACCCGGCGCTGCTAGCAGCGCCATGGCCAGTGTTGGAGGCGCATGTGCTCGACGTGCTGCGCCGTGGCGAGGTCGCGGCCTCCCACGTGCTGAATCTCGGCCACGGCGTTCCGCCGGAGACAGACCCGGGTGTGCTCACCCGAATCGTCGAACTGACGCACGCCCACGCGCACGCCACTGCCTGAGCATGCACGACTCGGGCAAGCACACGGCGGTAGTCGTTGGCGGCGGCGTCGGCGGGCTTGTGCTGGCACGCCAGCTGGCGCTGGGGGGTATGCGTGTAACGCTCGTTGAGGCATCCGATCGCCTGGGCGGCAAGGTTGCCCGCCACACTGTCGCAGGCATCGATCTCGACGCGGGGGCCGAGAGCTTCGCGACACGCAACGGGACCGTCGCGGCACTGGCTGCAGAACTCGGGCTTGCGTCCAAAGTCGTGAAGCCGAATCCGGATGGCGCGTGGCTGCAGCCCATGGTCGGGCCGGCAATTCCGCTGCCGAAGACGGGGCTGCTCGGCATCCCGGCAACGCCGCTCGCCGCCGATGTGGTCGCCGCCATCGGATTCCCGGCAGCACTCCGCGCCCAGTTCGACCTGCTGATGCTCGGGTTTTCCGGCTCAAAGGAGCGGAACCTCGGCCGACTCGTTCGACGAAGGATGGGCTCAGCGGTCGTCGACAAGCTGGTCGCGCCGATCGTCACCGGCATCCACTCCCGCGGGCCTGATGAACTCGATGTCGACACCGTCGCGCCGGGCCTTCGCACGGCCATGCTGTCTACCGGCTCACTCGCGCACGCTGTCGCGAAACTGCGTGCTGCAGCGCCAGCAGGCTCGGCGGTCTCCGGCATTGAGGGCGGCGTCTATGGCCTGGTCGAGCGACTGGCGCGTGACCTCGCCGGTCTCGAGGTGACGGTGCGGCTCGGAGCGACGGTGACGGCGGCGGATGCCGGTGGCGTGAGTCTTGCCGACGGCGAGCGCATCGCGGCCGACCACGTGGTGCTAGCCACTCCACTGGTGCCGGTTTCCGCGCCATCCATCACCCTCGCGACACTCGTGGTCGAGGCTGCAGGCCTCGATGCCGCACCCCGCGGAACCGGGCTGCTCGTCGCAGCTGGTGCCCAGGGCATCCTCGCGAAGGCACTGACCCATGCGACCGCGAAGTGGCGGTGGCTGGCAGACGCTGCGCCAACAGGCGTGCATGTGCTGCGGCTGTCGTACTCGTGGTCGGAAGCGGACGGCGAGGCCGAGTTGCGCGCGCAGGCCATGACTGACGCATCGAGCCTGCTCGGGGTGCAGTTACAGGAGGTCGGCGTGCGCGGGTTCAGCCGGGTCGACTGGCGCGGCGTGCCCGCTGCCGAAGCGCTGCCGACGGGCGTAACGGGGGTCGGGGAGGCCTATTCCGGCACCGGCCTGGCCGCCGTTATTTCGGGCGCACAACAAGAAGCTGGACGTTTGCTGAAAGAGGTAGCGACATAGGGGCTGAGGGCTACTCTGGGAGTCGATCACAGCCGAAGAGGAGATACATCATGCGCGGAAAACTGCTTCTACTCGTCGGGGTAGGCGTCGGATACGTACTTGGCACGCGTGCCGGGCGCGAACGCTACGACGCGATGAAAAAGAACGTGACAAAGATCTGGCACGACCCTCGCGTGCAGACGCAGGTGAAGAATGCCGAGCAGTTCGCGAAGGACAAGGCGCCTGACGTCGTTGACTTCGTGTCAGACAACGCGAAGAAGGTCGTCTCCCAGGTCCGCGGCAAGACCACTGCGAAGACGGCGCCTGCGAAGCCAGTAGCGTCGAAGACCCCCTCGACCACGGAGTAGTCGGCCATGAGCGACGTCTCGCAGAAAAAGCGGTCGCTGTTCGCGCTGCTTGGTGATCTTCCCCACCTGCTCGTAGATCTCATCAGGGGTGAGATCGACAACCTCAAGCAGGAGATGGTCGGAAAGCTGAAGAAGGCGGGCATCGGCATAGGCCTGTTCGTCGGCGCTGGCATCTTCGCCTTCTTCGCGCTCAGCGCGCTGGTTGCCGCAGCGATACTCGGCATTGCAGAAGCGCTGCCGGCGTGGGCGTCCGCACTCATCGTCGCTGGCGCCCTGCTGGTGATCACCGCCATCCTCGCGCTCGTCGGGTTGTCGCAACTCAAGCGAGGCGTGCCGCCTGCTCCAACTGAAACCATCAAGAGCGTCCGGCAGGACGTGAACGCCATCAAGGGCATCGGAAAGCGAGCGTCATGAGCACCACAGAGCCAACCAAGCCAGACAATGTTGCGGCCACCCGTTCGGAACTCGAGAGCACACTCGACGCGATCGGCGACAAGCTGAACGTGCAGAAGCAGGCCAGCGCGCTCGTGGACAAGGCCAAGTCGTCCTACGACGCGAATCCCATCCCATGGATTGTTGGAGCGACTGCCGCTGTGGTGGTGATCGGGGGGCTCGTCGCCTGGGCACTGCTGACCAGCGACGACTAGGGCCTCCTTTTTGTTCTCGCCGCGGGGCGCGAGAGGATAGACGGCATGACCACTGTGCCGGATCCAAGCGGCTACACACTGTGGGCGGTTCTTCGCCGCCTGCCAGGCTCCTCTTCCACCCCTGAGATCGACTCCCTCGCAGAGGCGGTGGCGCTGGTGGAATCCCGGGGGGTCGTGATTCGCGGCTTTTACGATGTCTCCTCGATCAGGGCAGATGCCGACATCATGATCTGGATGCACGGCGCCCCGCCCGAAACCCTCCAGTGGGCTCTCCGGGAGTTGCGTCGCACTGCGACCTTCCGTGAGTTGCTGCCAACCTGGAACGCGATGGGCGTGCACCGGGAGGCCGAGTTCAGCGCCAGCCACATGCCGTCGTTCATGAAGGGCAAAGACCCTGAAGCGTGGGTCACGGTTTACCCGTTCGTGCGCTCGTACGAGTGGTACCTGCTTCCCGACGACGAGCGTCGCGCGATGCTCGGTGAGCACGGCCGCAAGGGCAGTGAATACACGCAGGTGCTCGCGAACACCGTCGCCTCTTTCGCCCTCGGCGACTACGAGTGGATTCTCGCCCTCGAGGCGCCAGAGTTGATCGACCTCGTCGACCTCATGCGTCACCTGCGCCAGACGGATGCCAGGCGCCACGTTCGCGAAGAGGTTCCCTTCTACACCGGGCGTCGCATCGAGCTGGCCGAGATCGCCGAGGTACTCTCGTGAGCGCTGCACTGCGAGCGAGCCTGTGACCGAACTCGACGAGCGGCAGGGCGTCGACTACGACGGCATCCTGCTCGCCAGTTTTGGCGGTCCCGAGGGCCAGGACGACGTCATCCCGTTCCTGCGCAATGTGACCCGCGGCCGCGGCATTCCCGAGGAGCGCCTCGAGGAGGTCGCACACCACTACAGGGCCTTCGGTGGTGTGAGCCCGATCAATGATCAGAACCGTGAACTGAAGGCCGCGCTCGAGGCGGAGCTGCTGCGGCGCGGCATCGACCTGCCCGTCTACTGGGGCAATCGCAACTGGGCCCCGTACCTCAAAGACACCCTCGCTGAGGTGGGGGCGGTCGGCCACACCAACCTGATCGCGGTGACGACGAGTGCGTACAGCTCATATTCGAGCTGCAGGCAGTACCGCGAAGACCTTGCGCTGGCACTCACCGAGTCTGGCCTCGATGGCGTCGTGCACATCGACAAGGTGCGCCAGTACTTCGATCACCCAGGCTTCGTCGAGCCGTTCATCATCGGCGTGCGGGATGCCCTGCAACAGCTGGATGGGCAGGCGATTGCAGCGGCCGACGTGCACGTGCTCTTCTCCACCCACTCCATCCCCACCTCCGACGCCAATCGCAGCGGTCCGGCTGAGCGCGGATTCGGCGAAGGCGGCGCGTATGCGGCCCAGCACCTCGCGGTGGCCGAGGTGGTGATGGCGGCGCAGCAGCAGTCCGTCGACGGCTGGTCGCTGGTCTACCAGTCGCGCAGCGGCCCACCGAGCATGCCGTGGCTCGAGCCCGATGTGAACGAGTCGATTGCCGAGCTTGCTGCCAGGGGCATCCGTGCTGTCGTCATCGTGCCGCTCGGTTTCGTGAGCGACCACATGGAAGTGAAGTGGGACCTCGATACCGAAGCGATGGATACCGCGAAGGAACACGACGTGGTGGCCATTCGGGTGCCAACGCCCGGGGTGCACGCCGCGTTCGTTTCGGGCCTCGTCGACCTGGTGCTCGAGCGCCGTGACGGCGCTCCTGCCGACGAGCGACCGGCGCTGACACCGCTCGGGCCCTGGTACGACGTGTGCAGGCCCGGCTGCTGCGAGAACGTGCGGCTCGGATTCAAACCTGCTGTCGCAGGGATCGCGCCGTGATCCGCATCGGCACGCGGGGCAGTGCCCTCGCCCTTGCGCAGTCCGGCCAGGTGGCTGCCGCCATCACCAAGGCGACCGGCGAACCCACCGAGCTCGTGCCGGTGCTCACCGAAGGCGACCACTCCCGCGCCTCCCTCGCAAGCCTCGGCGGAACCGGTGTGTTCGCGAGCGCGCTGCGAGAAGCCCTGGTCGCAGGCTCAGTCGACCTGGTGGTGCACTCCCTGAAGGACCTGCCGACCGACGGCTATGAGGGCCTGCGCATCGGAGCCGTGACCAGGCGAGCGGATGCCCGGGATGCCCTCTGCGCGCGCGACCGCCTCACGCTCGAGACACTCCAGCCCGGGGCCAGGGTGGGAACAGGCTCGCCCCGCCGCGTAGCGCAACTGCTCATGGCACGACCCGATCTCGAGGTCGTCGACATTCGCGGCAACGTCGACACCCGGCTCGGCACCGTGGTTTCCGGTGAGCTGGACGCCGTGGTGCTGGCAGCGGCTGGACTCACGAGGCTGGGTCGGCTCGACGCGATCTCTGAGTACCTGGAGCTGGGCCGCTGGCCGTCCGCACCAGGACAGGGCGCGCTCGCCATCGAAGTGCGGGACAACGCGCCCCAGCTCGGTGAGGCACTCCGATCGCTGAACCACCAGTCATCCCGACTCGCAGTACTGGCCGAGCGCGCGGTGCTCGCCGAGCTCGAGGCGGGGTGCGCGGCTCCCATCGGGGCCACCGCGGTCGTGGACGACGAGATGCTGTTCCTCTCGGCAAGTGTCTACGCGCCCGACGGCACGAGTTCGCTCACCAGCTCGCACGCGCTGGTGGTCGAGGGCACTGCGGTCGAGCGTGCATCCCTGCCAGCCGAACTCGGAATCCGCGTTGCGAGGGAGCTTCTCACCCTCGGCGCAGCCGAGCTCGCGCCTCTGGGGAAGGCCTCGTGACCAACGACCGTCCGCTCGCCGGCTGGCGGGTTCTCGTTCCGCGCGGGGGCACATGGGGTGACAGCGTCGCCGCCAGCCTCCGCGGGTACGGTGCGACCCCCGTCATAGCGCCGATGATCAACTTCGCCAGCGCCGAAAACGCAGCAGAACTCAGCGATGCCCTGGCACGACTTCAGGCGGGTGCTTTCGACTGGCTCGTCGTGACGAGCGCGACCACCGTCGATGTGCTCGTGAGCCAGCGGGTTGCCATCCCAGACACCACTCGCATCGCATCGGTCGGCGAGACCACTGGTGCAGCCCTGCTGCTCGCCGGCTACCGTGTCGACTTCGTGCCCGATCGCGACAACTCGGCTCGGGGTCTCGTCAAGGAGTGGCCGGCATCCGCGATCACCGGCAGGGTGCTCATCCCCCAATCGAACATCGCGGAGCCCACGCTCGTTGCGGGCCTTGGTGAACTGGGCCTGCACGTCGAATTCGTGACCGCATATCGCACGGTCGGCGTGCCAGTCGCCGAGTCCACGGCAGCGGATGTCGCATCCGGCAGGATCGGCGCGGTGCTCGTCACCTCGGGCAGTGTCGCCCGCCAGGTGCAGTCGCAGCTGGCCCCGCTGCCCGACACTACGATCGTCGCTGCCATCGGGCCGAGAACAGCCTTCGACGCGAGGGCGGCAGGACTCACCGTGCACGTGATAGCTGAGTCCCGTTCCGCGCAGTCACTCGTCGAGGGACTTGTCGAGCATGTGCGAACCCTTGGAGGGGCGAATGAGTGAGTTTCCGGGCATCCGCCCCCGCCGTTTGCGCAGCACGCCGGCTATGCGCAGGCTCGTGGCCGAGACCCGGCTGCACCCCGCTGAGCTCGTGCTGCCGATGTTTGTGCGCGAGGGCATCGACGAGCCGTCCGCGATCAAGTCGATGCCTGGCGTGCAGCACCACACGCTCGACAGTGTTCGCCGGGCGGCTACGGAAGCCGCTGGGGCTGGCCTCGGCGGAATCATGCTGTTCGGCATCCCGATCGAGAAAGACGCGATCGGCTCGGGAGCCACCGAGACCAACGGAATCCTGAATGTCGCCACCCGCGCAGTGGTAGAGGAGGTCGGCGACGCGCTCGTCGTGCAGACCGACCTGTGCCTCGACGAGTTCACCGACCACGGCCACTGCGGGGTGCTGGATTCCGAGGGCCGCGTCGACAATGACGCATCGCTGCTGCGCTACCGCGACATGGCGATCGCGCAGGCTGACGCTGGTTCGCAGTTGCTCGGCCTCAGCGGCATGATGGACGGCCTGGTGGGCGCAGTGCGGGCAGAGCTCGATGCTCACG
>JAODLU010000358.1 GCA_025464125.1 Microbacteriaceae bacterium
CACCAGCTTGATGTCGACCAGCTGGTAGCCCTTTGCTTCGATGCGGCGCAGGATCTCACCGGTCAGGTTGCGGGAGACCCCATCAGGTTTGACGAGTACGAGGGTTTCTTCGATGACGGTCATGGTGTCTCCTTGGTTTCAGTGATGGTGCCGGCCAGGAAGGCGGCCTTGCGGGCGTCGAGGCGACGACCAGTGATGAAGCAGTAGATCCAGATGGCAAGAAAACCCGCGCCGATGAAATACATCAGCGGCAGCAGGATGCCCGTCGCAATCAGCGCAGCCTGCAGCAGCCAGCCGAACCATCGGCCAGCGGGGCGGCGCACGAGCCGACTGTCGAGCACGAGCAGCGCGATCAGCACCACTCCGCCGCCGAAGGCGACTCCTGCCGGTACGACCTTCAGGGCATACGCGGCGAGCGCCACGAAGAACACGAGCACTGCCTCCAGCGCCAGCACGATCGAGAGCAGCGACTCTGTCGCACCCCGCTCGCTGCGGGAACGGGATGCCCGGGGCTCGCTCATCGCATCCACCCCTCCTCTTCGGCGATGAGCATGGCCTCACCGAGCAGTGTTATTGACCCGGTCACCACAACACCGCGGCGCGGCGCCTCGCCAGCCCACTCCCGCGCTGCGGCGATCGCCTGGCTCACCGAGTCGTACTGGTATGTGGCGTCTTCGTTGGTGAGCTCGAGCACGATCGCGGCGAGGTCGTCCACTGGAATGGCGCGGTCGGAGTGGGAGGCGGTGACGTGGAAGCGCTCGGCGACGGTGGCCAGCGCGGAGACGATGCCCCTGGCATCCTTGTCTGCCAGCACACCCAGCACTATCGCGACCTCGTCGAAAGTGAAGTAGGTGGCGATGGCTTTCGCCAGGGCGAGGGCGCCATCAGGGTTGTGGGCGGCATCCAGGATCACTGTCGGTTCGATGCCGATTACCTGCAGCCTGCCGGGCGAGGTGGCCGTGGCTATGCCCTCTGCGAGCACATCGCCGACGAGCATCTGCTCACCGCCGCCCAAGAACGATTCGACTGCCGCGATGGCCACTGCGGCGTTCTGTGCCTGGTGGTCGCCGAACAGCGGCATGAACAGGTCTTCGTAGGTGCCGGCGAGTCCGCGAACGGTGATCACCTGGCCGCCGACCGCGACAGTGTTCGACACCAGTTCGAACGCTGTGCCCTGCACCGCCAGGCTCGATTCCGTCAATTCTGCGGCACGTTCCAGTTCCGCGAGCGCGGAGGCGGGCTGGGTGGCGGTAACCACAACCGCGGCGGGCTTGATGATGCCGGATTTGGTGCGCGCGATCTCCGACACTGTTGAGCCGAGGCGGGCGGTGTGGTCGAGGGAGATCGGGGTGAACACCGCAACCTGCCCATCGCCGACATTGGTCGAGTCCCACTCGCCGCCCATGCCGACCTCGATGACCGCGACATCCACCGGGGCATCGGCGAAGCTTGCGAATCCGAGGGCGGTGAACGCTTCGAAGAAGGTGAGCAGCGGCTCGCCGGCTGCCGCGAGTTCGGTATCAACCATGTCGAGGTACGGCTCGATATCGCGATAGTTGGTGACGAATGCCTCGTTCGTGATCGGCTCGCCGTCGATCATGATGCGCTCGTTGATGCGCACCAGGTGCGGGCTTGTGAGAAGGCCGGTGCGGAGCCCGTACGAACGCAAAATGCTTTCGGTGATGCGGCTGGTGCTCGTCTTGCCGTTCGTGCCCGTGATGTGGATGATCGGGTACGCGCGTTGCGGATCCCCGAGCAGTTCGACCACCCTGCGGGTTGGCTCGAGCCGCGGCTGCGGGCTGCCTTCGCCCATGCGGAGCACCAGGGCGCGGTAGACATCGTCTGCATCCTTCTGGAAGAACGCGTCGTCCCCGAGCTCCGGGTCATCGTGCAGTTCATCTTTCTTAGACATCGACTGATGCTCCTGTCGTCACGAGTTCGACGAGCACATCGCCCGCGTTTGCATACTGTCCAGCTTTGACCAGCGAGCGGAAGGCCCCGGCCCTGCCCTCTGTCGCGGCGTACGATTCAACGTCGCCCTCGGCATTGATGACTTCGAATGAGGTGGCCAGGGTCTCTTTGGCAATCGTGTCCGCGAAAGGCTGCACCCCGCCGCCCTCGGTGTCTGAGGCGAAGTAGAGGCGCAACTCGATGCGGTCGCTGACGTCGAGTCCAGCGGCTTTGCGGGTGTCCTGCACGGCACGGATGAGGTCGCGGGCAAGACCTTCAGCCTCGAGCTCCCACGTGGTCTCGGTGTCCAGGATCACGAAGCCACCGTCGCCGAGGAATGCGACCGCGACATCTTCCCCCGCCTGCAGCACGAACTCGTATTCGCCTTCTGCGAGTTCGACCCCACCTGAAGTCACCACACCGTCGTGCACTGTGTAATCGCCGGACTTGGCAGCCGCAATGACCGCCTGCACCGCCTTGCCGATGCGCGGGCCAAGAGCCCTCGCATTCACATTCAGCTGCTGCACGACCCCGTACTGGGTGAGGCTCGTCGGCAGCAGGCCTTCGAGGCGCACAGCCTTCACGTTGAGCTCGTCACGCAGGATGTCGGAGAAAGCGCCGAGCGCAGCTGCACCATCGCTGACCACGGTCAGCTCGGCAAGTGGCAGTCGCACCCTCAGCCCGGTTGCCTTGCGAAGCCCGAGGCCGCTCGACGCGATCTCGCGCACCCTGTCCATCGTCGCGACGAGTCCGTCGTCAGCGGGGAAGAGCGCTGCGTCTGGCCAGTCTTCGAGATGGACACTTCGGCCACCGGTGAGCCCCTGCCAGACCTTCTCACCGACGAGCGGCAGCAGGGGCGCGGCGACCCGGCAGAGCGTTTCGAGCACGGTGTAGAGCGTGTCGAAAGCATCGGGGTTGTCGCCCGACCAGAAGCGGTCACGACTTCGCCGCACATACCAGTTGGTGAGCACGTCAGCGAAGTCGCGAAGCTTCGCGGCAGCCAGCGGACTATCGAGCGCCTCGAGGTCGGCGGTGACCTCGACCACGAGCTGCCGGGTTTTGGCCAGCAGGTAGCGGTCGAGAACGTCGGTCGAGTCGGTGCGCCAGGTCGCGGCGTAATTGCTCGCGTTCGCGTACAGGGTGAAGAAGTAATAGCTGTTCCATAGCGGAAGCAGCAACTGGCGAACGCCCTCCCTGATGCCCTCCTCAGTGACGACCAGGTTGCCCCCGCGGATCACCGAGCTCGACATCAGGAACCAGCGCATCGCATCCGCGCCATCACGGTCGAAGACCTCTGACACATCCGGATAATTGCGCAGCGACTTGGACATCTTCTGGCCGTCGTTGCCGAGCACGATTCCGTGACTGATCACATTGGTGAAAGCAGGTCGGTCGAAGAGCGCGGTCGAGAGCGCGTGCATGACGTAGAACCAGCCGCGCGTCTGGCCGATGTACTCGACGATGAAATCGGCAGGGCTGTGAGTGTCGAACCAGTCCTGGTTCTCGAAGGGATAGTGCACCTGGGCGAACGGCATCGAGCCAGAGTCGAACCAGACGTCGAAGACATCCTCGATGCGGCGCATGGTTGACTGCCCGGTCGGGTCGTCGGGGTTCGGACGGGTCAGCTCGTCGATAAACGGGCGGTGCAGGTCCGTCGGACGCACGCCGAAGTCAGCCTCGAGCTCATCGAGCGACCCATAGACGTCGACCCGCGGGTACAGCGGATCGTCACTCTTCCAGATCGGGATCGGCGAGCCCCAGTAGCGGTTGCGTGAGATCGACCAGTCGCGGGCGTTGCCGACCCATTTGCCGAACTGTCCGTACTTCACGTTCTCCGGCACCCAGTTGATCGGCTCGTTGAGTTCTTCCATGCGGTCGCGGAACTCGGTGACACGAACGAACCAGCTCGACACCGCCTTGTAGATCAGCGGGTTCTTGCAGCGCCAGCAATGCGGGTAGCTGTGCTCGTAGCTGGCGACCCGCAGCAGACGGCCGTCGGTGCGCAACTTCTGGGTGAGTGGCTTGTTGGCCTCGAAGACCTGCAGCCCAGCGACATCCGCGATGTTCGGTAAGAAGCGCGCACCCTCGTCGACGGAGATGATCACGGGGATGCCCGCCGCCACGCAGGTCACCTGGTCGTCTTCGCCGTATGCGGGCGCCTGGTGCACGATGCCGGTTCCCTCGCCGGTGGCTACATAGTCGGCCACCAGGATCTGCCAGGCGTTCTCGGTTCCCCATTTCTCAGTGTCTGCGTAGTAGTCCCAGAGGCGTGCATATCGGATGCCCCCGAGCTCAGCCCCGAGGTGGGTGCGGGTGACCGCGGCGAGCGCCCCCTCGGCGGAGTCGTAACCGAGCTCTCTGGAATACGCGGCAACCGTGTCTGTGGCGAGCAGGTATTCCGCAACGCCCTCTGCAGAGCCGTCAGCTGCGCCAAGCGGTCCGCTCGGCACCACCGCATATTCGATCGCAGGGCCGACCGCGAGGGCGAGGTTCGTCGGCAGGGTCCATGGCGTCGTCGTCCAGGCAAGGGCCTTCACCGCGGTCAGGCCGAGGGTCTCGGCCTTCGGCCCGTCGAGAGGGAAGGTGACAGTGACCGACTGGTCCTGGCGCATCTTGTACACGTCATCGTCCATGCGGAGTTCATGGTTCGACAGCGGGGTCTCGTCGTGCCAGCAGTAGGGCAGCACACGAAAGCCCTCATAGGCGAGTCCCTTGTCGTACAGCTGCTTGAACGCCCACAACACCGACTCCATGAACGTGATGTCGAGAGTCTTGTAATCGTTTTCGAAGTCGACCCAGCGAGCCTGGCGGGTGACGTACTGCTCCCACTCGCCGGTGTACTGCAGCACCGACTCGCGCGCCTTCGCGTTGAACGCGGCAATACCCATGTCTTCGATCTCGGACTTCTCGGTGATGCCGAGCTGGCGCATCGCCTCGAGTTCGGCCGGCAGGCCATGGGTGTCCCAGCCGAATCGACGGTGCACCTGCTTGCCGCGCATCGTCTGGAACCGTGGGAAGAGGTCTTTGGCGTAACCGGTCAACAGGTGCCCGTAGTGCGGCAGTCCGTTGGCGAATGGAGGGCCGTCGTAGAACACCCACTCGGTGCATCCTTCGCGCTGCTCGATCGACGCGCGGAAGGTGTCATCCGTCTTCCAGAACGCGAGGATGCCGCGCTCGATGGCGGGGAAGCTCGGCGACGGGGTGAGCGGCTCTTCGGAGTTGAGCGGGTACGACATGGGGCTCCTGGGCTGTGGTCTTGACTTCTGCCACGAGGACGACCTGTCGGCCGCGGTACCACCCCGCTTGCCCGTCTTGCGACGGACCGCTCCTTGGTTGCTGTAACGGGCTGCCCGTCCGGTTCTACCCAGCCCTTGCGGGCCGCTCTTCCGGAAACTCCCCGGTGATGGCCGGATCAGTGTTGGTGCGTCAATGATATCGGGCGTGACGGCGGTTTCGGGCACTGCGGCGATATGGGAGCACTATGGACGTGTGACCAGGATTTCGCTAACCGTCGTCATCGCACTCGGAGCGAACCTTCTCGTGGCGATTGCAAAAACTGTCGCGTCGGTCATCACCGGCTCGGCTTCGATGGTCGCCGAGTCAGCGCACTCGTGGGCCGACTTCGGCAATGAGATATTCCTGCTGGTGGCAGACAGCCGCTCAGCGCGGGTACGCGACACACGGCATCCGCTTGGCTACGGGCGCGAGGCATACGTGTGGTCGATGTTCGCGGCGTTCGGCATCTTCACGGCTGGTGCGGTGGTGTCGGTCTGGCACGGCGTGCAGGAGCTGTTCGAGCCTGGGCGCGGCACCGACTATGCGATCGCCTACATTGTGCTTGCCGTGTCATTCGTGCTCGAGGGTTTCTCGTTCCGACAGGCTTATCGGCAGGCCCGCGCTGGCGGAAAGTCCCGTGGAACAAGCACTGCCCGGTATGCGCTGACCAGTTCGAATGCGACGCTCAGGGCAGTCTTCGCCGAAGATGCTGCAGCCCTCGTTGGCCTCCTGCTCGCGTTCCTCGGGATACTGCTCCACCAGCTGACAGGGTTGCCCGCATTCGACTCGATCGGATCGATCCTCGTCGGCGTCCTGCTCGCAGTCGTTGCGATCGTGCTCATCGACCGAAACAGACGGTTCCTGGTCGGCGAATCGCCAGACGTCGGCCTGCGGGACGAGGTGCTCGCCAAGCTGCTCGCGAGCCCCGCGATCGATCGAGTCACATACCTTCACCTCGAGTTCGTTGGACCTGGACGCATCTTTTTGGTCGCCGCGATCGACATGAAGGGCGACGACACGGAGGCGCATGTCGCACGGGCACTCCGCGCGGTCGAGCGGCAGATCGAGGTCGACGAACACATCGAGGAGGCAGTACTCACGCTGTCGACCCCGGATGAACCGTCGCTGTCGATCACGGGCGGATAGCCCGGCAATCGTCATGGGGGAATAGTTCGGAGCCCTCATCGCCTTGTGCAGGTGTGAATACAACCAGTGGCAAAGCGCCAACCACTAATCCCGCAGCATCCGCCCCTTCCGACCGCACAGCTGCCCGCAAGGCAGTCTGGGCGGCCCTGGTCGGCTCGTCCCTCGAGTCTTTCGACTTCTACGTCTTCGCATACTTCAGTGCGATCTTCGCCCCTGCGCTTTTCTTTCCCTCCCTCGAACCCGCGGCCGCACTACTCGGCTCATTCGGCATCTTCGCGGTGGCTTTCATCGTGCGACCGATCGGGGCGCTGGTCTTCGGCAACCTCGGCGACCGCATCGGGCGAAAGCGCACGCTGCTCATCACGATCACGATCATGGGACTCGCAACCGGCGCTATCGGACTATTGCCGGACTTCGCGACGATCGGCATAGGCGCGCCCATCCTGCTCACGGTGCTGCGCCTCATCCAGGGTCTTTCCCTCGGCGGCGAGTGGAGCGGCGGAATCCTCATCGCTGTCGAGCATGCCGAGCCGAAACGCCGAGGCCTGTACGCCGCGCTCCCCCAGCTCGGCTCCCCCATCGGCACAGCGCTGACCGGCGCGCTGCTGCTCATCCTGAGCGCTGCAATTCCCGCAGCTGACATGGCCGTGTGGGGCTGGCGCATACCGTTCCTGCTCGCCTTCCCGCTGCTCGCCGTCTCGCTCTACCTGCGGCTCTCGATCGACGAGACTCCGGTTTTCCGCACGCTCGTGGCCACCGGCCGACGGGACAGGATGCCCGCACTCACGGCCCTTCGTCGGCATCCTGTTGCGATCCTCGTCGCCATTGGTGCAGCGTTGCTCGGAATCGGGTCGTATGCCCTGATGAACACATATACGATCGGCTACGGCGTTGCGGTGCTCGGATTCTCCTATCCCGACCTGGCACTGGCGACACTCATTGGAAGCCTGCTGCAGCTCGTGACCATCCCGCTGTTCGGGGTGCTCGCCAACCGCATCGGCTCAGCACGGAGCGTGGCTATCGGTGCTGCGGGAACGCTGGTCATCGCATTCCCCATGTATTACCTGCTGCAGTTCGCGACGTTCCCGATCCTGGTCGCCACGATGATCGTTGGCGGAATCCTGCCGACGCTCGCCTGGGCTGGTCTCGGTGGGCTCATGGCGGATATCTTCGGCGGGCCGATCAGGTACAGCGCACTGGCCATCG
>JAODLU010000364.1 GCA_025464125.1 Microbacteriaceae bacterium
CTCTCGCCCCCGGCTCCCTGCAGGGCAAACGTGCCCTCGTCACCGGTTCGTCCCGCGGCATCGGGGCTGATACCGCCACATACTTCGCAGAGGCCGGCGCGAGCGTGGTCATCAACTACCGCAACAAAGCAGCCAGGGCCCGGAAACTGGTCGACAAGCTGGTCGCGGCCGGCGGATCCGCCATCGCGATCGGCGCGGACCTCACAGACGAGGCGTCAGTCGCGCAGCTGTTCCAGACCATCGAAGACGAGTGGGGCGGCCTAGACATACTCGTGATGAACGCCTCCGGCGGGATGGAATCCGGCATGGAGGCCGACTATGCCACCAAGCTCAACCGCGACGCCCAGGTATTCCTGCTCAATGCAGCGATACCGCTGCTTGGGCCCGGTGCACGCGTGGTGTTCGTCACGAGTCACCAGGCGCACTTCATCCACGGAACGCCTACGATGCCGGAGTACCTGCCGGTTGCGCTCAGTAAGCGGGCTGGCGAAGACGCCCTTCGCGATCTCATCCCAGCACTCGAGGCGGCTGGGGTCGGATTCACGGTCGTTTCCGGCGACATGATCGAAGGCACCATCACAGCGACCCTCCTGGAGCGTGCCAACCCGGGCGCGATCAGTTCCCGCAAGGAAGCTGCGGGCAAGCTCTACAACGTTGCCGAGTTCGCTGCCGAGGTTGCGCTCGCTGCCGTCGAACCGGTGCCAGAAGACAACACGCGCCTCGTCGGCGATGTCAGCGGCTTCTCGCTCAGCTGACGCTGCACAATGACAGCCGGGCATCGTCTCACGTCGCGCATCCTTCTTTTCGATGAGGATGATCGTTTCCTCATGTTCGACACGATCGCACCCGACAGCAGTGGATCTTCGCGTTGGATCACCCCGGGTGGGGGAGTGGACCCGGGTGAAGACCATCACGAGGCGGCGCTGCGCGAGCTGTACGAAGAGACAGGACTTGTTGTCGAGTCGCTCGGCGAGCCGCTGTGGACTCATGATTTCATCGTCGAGTGGGATGCCGCCGACCACACGACCGGGCATGCGCAGTTCTACGCCATGCGGGTTGCCCACTTCGAGCCGTCGGATGAGAACTGGACCGACGAGGAGCGCGTCGACGTGCTCGCGCATCGCTGGTGGTCACTCGCCGAACTGCTCTCCACCGACCAGCCGTACGAACCGGCACAGCTTGTTGATGTGGTCAGGCGCGCGCTGCCTTCGTGCCTGGCGTTGTAAGCATGACCTCGCCGATCGGGTCTCGGGTCCGCCGGCACGCTAGATCTCGCCGACCGTCCTGAACCACTCAACGGTGCGGGGCAGGCCTTCAGCGACAGGAACAGGAGCATCTCCGAGAATCCTCTGGGTTTCGGAGTCATCAAAGGCGGGCTCCGGCTTCTTCACCTCTGAGGCGTACGCGAACATGCCGAATTCTTCGACGACCGTTGGATCTTCTGATGGCTTCGGGGTGGGGGCGACGCGGTGGTCTACGCCTGCCAGCTCGCAGGCGTAGCTGAGGAAGGCGGGGAAGCTGTACTCCTTGTCGCGATTGTCACCCATGGCGAGGTACCGGCCACCCGGTGCGCCCCGGTCGAGCGCGAGCAGGGCTCGTCGCGCTACCTGCTCACCGAGAACCCAGCCAACGGAGATAGCCGGATAGCGGGGAAGGTCCCCGCGAATCGCGCGAAGGATCATGGCGTTCTGGCCCGCGATCTCCACCGCGCGCTCGGCAGCGGGGGATGGGCCGTAAATCGCGCCAGGAAACACCGATTGCACGTCCTGGCCGGTCTCCGCCCGTGCGTCCAGCTGCTGCTGGGCCGCACGTTTGCTGCGGGTGTAGTTGCTTTCCGATTCCGGATTGGCTGGGGAGTATGGCGTGGTCTCGACCCAGGGCGTCACGCCGTCGCTCAAAAAGAAAGCTGTAGTCGAGATGTAGACGACCCTCGACCCATGGTCCGCCGCTGCGTCCAGCACATTGGTCATGCCCCCAATGTTGACCGCGTCATGAACCGCGGGGTCGTTGACGCCATAGGTGCCACCGAGCACTGCCGCGCAGTGCACGATTGCGTCAGCACTCTCGGATGCCCGCAGCACGTCAGCCGCCATGCTGATGTCTCCGCGAACGATGGTCACGCCGAGCGCTTCGAGCGCCGCGCTGTCGCTGCCATCCCTGACAAGTGCGACGACCGTGTCGCCAGCCTCCCGCGCAAATCCGCATACGTTCGCACCGACGAGGCCAGTACCCCCTGTCACCATGATTGTGCGCGTCATCAGGGATACTCCATTCGCCAGTGAATAGTTCTCACAAGACCTTACAGCCCGGCTGCAACCTCTGTCACGGTCTCTACGCTGTTCTGGCATCCTGAATACTTCCGATACGCAACCGCCCAGAGGAGACCCGAATGACGAAGGACCTTGCGACGCTCATCGCCGAGATCGAAGAGCAGGAGCGACAGCTCGTGTTCACCAGATTCAGCTATGACGACGCCTGGCAACTCGGCTCGCTGCTCGTCTCGCTCGCGAAGGAACGGTCACTCACCGTCGCCATCGACATCACCCGCGGCGATCAGCAATTGTTCCACGCGGCCCTTCCAGGCTCATCAGCCAACAACGACCTGTGGATCCAGCGAAAGATCCGCACTGTGCGGATGTTCAGCACCAGCTCATTTCTCGTCGGACTTGTCGAGAAGCTGAAGGGCATTCCCTTCGAGGACCGGCCGTGGAACGACACGACCCTGTTTGCGGCGCATGGCGGAAGTTTTCCTGTCACCGTCGTAGACACCGGAGTCGTCGGCACAGTTACGGTGTCGGGGCTGCCACAGGCAGAAGATCACGCGCTCGTCGTCGAGGCCATCAGACGTTTCCTCAACAAATAGCTCGGGCCCGCCGGGGGCGCGTCACCGCTACGGCTTGCCGAGAAACCCGGAGCCCAGCGCCGGAATTGCCACAAGGCCGAGCTCCGCCAGACCGACCAGTACAACTGCGACACCCATCGCGAGCAGTGCGAGGGTGCCAAGGACTGTGACGACAGAAATGAATCTCATCTGACAAGCATGCCAACAAACCATGAGATGTGAAGAATCCGCCCCTGCCAGGGTGGTTTACGCGCGCTGATAATGCACATTATGTCAAGTAGAAAACACACTATGTGCGAAAACTGCACATAGTGTGAAAACGGGTAAGGGTTTACCGCTCCCCCAATTGAAACGCTGACCAGCGCTTTTTGTTCCCATGCGTGCTGGACGGGCTGGGTAAT
>JAODLU010000370.1 GCA_025464125.1 Microbacteriaceae bacterium
GTCTCGCAGCACAAGCAGCAGGACTACAACGCGCAGTTCGCGCAGACGCCCGACGAGCTCGGCAACGCACTTGGAGTGCTGGCAGATGCAGGTGTCGACCTGTTCGACGCGAGCAGCCGCAGGTTCAACAAGCCGGCCTTCGAGGGATCAGACATAACGCTCAGCGGCTGGGCCAGGAAGCTCACGGGCAAGCCATCGATGACGGTTGGCGGAATCGGTCTCAACAACTGGCTGCAGGACACCTTCAAGAACCGCGGCGAGACTCTCGCAACTAACAACCTCGACGAGGTGCTCGACCTCTACGACAAGGGAATGTTCGACATGATCGCGGTCGGTCGCGCGCTGATAAGCGACCCGAACTGGCTCGAGAAGGCTCGCTCAGGCGAACCCTTTATGGCATACGACCGCACGTCGCTCGACCGCCTGTCCTAGCTGCTGCAGGCTGCTGGATCAGCTCGGCGACGTCGCCGAGATCACGTGAGCGACAGCGGCGACGCGGTCTTTGACCGTCGCCGTCACGGTCACGATGCTGGAGCTGCGGCCGCGATGGTGCTGCACCGCGCGATATTTCACGGTGTCGTCTTCGACGATGGGCCGGCTGTAGGCCAGGCGCACGGATGTCGTAGACAGCCCCGATTCGCCGTCGACGTTGAGCAGAGCAGAAGTCACCATCTCGACGGCGCAGAAAGTGATGCCCCCGTGCATGATCTTCTGCGGGTTCTCGAGCCTCGCCTCGCTGGTAAGTGTGAGCACCATGGCGTCGCCGTCGCGGGTCAGCGTGGTGTCGAGCATGGCCTCCAGGTCGGCGAAAACACCGGTCGGCGCGGTCGGCTCCGATGGGCCAGAGATGTTGCCGTCGCCGAACTTCACCCAGCGTGACCGCTGGCTGCCCTGCCCCACCAGCGCCTCGTTCTCGTCGAAGAGCTGAACCGTCGCGAAGCCGCCGATTTCGTCTGCGTCGACCACCTGCGCCTCTGCCCGAACAGTGCTGGCGCGATGCAGTCCGGCGAACACGTCGATCGTGAGTTCCGCGCTCACCGTCCAGGTGCCCGGCATGCGGGCAGTGACCAGCGCGTACCCGGTCACGTCATCGACCAGCAGGCCGACCGGGCCAGCCACGAGCGGCCGTGTCTTGAATGCTGCCCACTCACCGAGTTCCATGAACCCGGTTGCCGAGCTGGCCGCTAGTGAAATGTCACGTACGCGAAAAAGTGATTCGGGACCGGAGTAGACGATTGTTGGCGGTTCGATGGCAGGCATTTGTTGAATCGTAACGTAGCTTTTCAGAGCCGAAAAGAGGGGGACAACCCACACGGTCTGCCCCAGTTTGAGGGCATTTTCGGGCCTTCTGGCCGCCCCCTTTCGAGGGCGATTTGCTGTGGATGACGCATTTTCGGTTGATAGTGAGGGCCTTCCGGTCGTACCGTGAACACAGGGCACGGCTAACGGGGTAAGTGCCGCTCGGGGGAACGCATGAAACGATTTGCGATTGTGACGACGGTTGTCGCAGCCTTTCTAACGCTCGTGCTGCCATTCATCGGCGGCGGCGGGCCATCCATCGCGGGCAGCCCTGTCGCCTACGCGGCAGAGATCAGCTCGCCGCTCTTCGCCTCGGAGGCCGTTGCGACGGCTGCGGTTCCGGTGCTGAACTCCAGCGCGATCGCGGCCCGATTCAGCCCGGCTGGCATCGTCGCAGACCAGGCTTCCGCTACAGCCTTTCTAGCCTCTGACACCGAGCATCTCGCGCAGAAGCCGGTACCGATTCCCGTTCCCGTCGAGCAGGCAGCGACCGGGTCCGGCAAGCGTTCGGGCGGCGCCGCAGCCCCGAGTCGCCGCGCGCAGCTCGAGGCCGCTGGCCAGTCGTGCCCCGGGCAGGGTGGCGGTGGCGGGAGTGCGCCAGGTGCCAGCGAGGACGGCATCGGCGGCACGACATCCGGTGACATCCAGTCGTTCTCTGCGAAGTTCAATGCGATCCGCGCGGCCAACTGCCTCGAGGCGATCCCTTCCGGAAATTTCCGTTACGACTCCTGCATGGAGCAGCGCCTGTTCTGGATGGCGGAAGATCCGAGCGAAGA
This sequence comes from Microbacteriaceae bacterium, assembly GCA_025464125.1. Lineage (GTDB taxonomy): Bacteria > Actinomycetota > Actinomycetes > Actinomycetales > Microbacteriaceae > Lacisediminihabitans. Next base: position 2,076 of record JAODLU010000370.1, read on the forward strand.
CCCGATGAGTGCGTGGGGCCACATCGGCTCAGTTCGCAGCGATGGCGTGCCGAGCGTTGGCTGTGACGGCAACCTTGCTGGCGGCTCCGGCAACTCGGGCGCGACAGTCGCGCAGAAATGGTGGGATTCGACCGCACACCGCACCGCGCTCTACAAGCCCACGTATTCGGGCAGCACCGGTGGGGTCTGCATCTACTTCGCGATGACGCACGGCGGCATCCCGGATGAGCCGTCCAGCTTCACGAGGGCCGCGGCCCGCTGGGGCGGCTGCTAGCAGCGGCTGGTAGATTTCACCCTCGTGGGCGGCAGCGTTCGCGAAGGGAGCAACACCATGGCTGATGGACTTCGCTGGGGCATTCTCGGCACCGGCTGGATCGCGGGTGAGCAGGTCACCGACCTTCTCGGCAACGGTTTCACGGTAGCGGCGGTTGGGTCACGTTCCTCCCAATCTGCGACGGATTTCGCCGAGCGTTTCGGCATCCCGGTCGCGCACGGCAGCTATGAAGACCTCGTGGCAGACCCAGGCGTCGACGTGATCTATGTCGCGACGCCCCATCCGTACCACGCCGCGAACGCCACACTTGCCCTGGGCGCTGGCAAGCACGTGCTGCTCGAGAAGCCATTCACGATCAACGCCGTCGAGGCCCGCCAGGTCGTCGATCTCGCTGAGTCGAAGGGACTCGTGGTGCTCGAAGCCATGTGGACGCGATTTCTTCCGCACATGGTTCGCATCCGCGAGATCATCGCAGCCGGCACGATCGGCGAGGTGCGCACCCTCATCGCCGACCACAACCAGAACCTTCCGAAAGACCCGGGTCATCGCCTGAACGATCCGGCCCTGGGCGGCGGTGCACTGCTCGACCTCGGCATCTACCCGATCTCGTTCTCGTTCGATCTCCTCGGGGCTCCTGCCTCGGTCTACGCCATTGCCGCGAAGACCGCCACGGGCGTCGACAGGCAGGACGCGATCGTGTTCGGCTACGGCGACGGCCAGCAGGCTGTGCTGCACACCGCGCTCGACACCCTCGGCCCGAACACCGCAGTGATCATCGGCACCGGCGGCCGCATCGAGATCGAATCCGTCTGGTACACCCCGACCGGATTCACCGTGTTCGACAGCGACGGCGAACTCGTCGAGCGCTACGACTCAGAGGTGAGCAACCGCGGCATGCAGTTCCAGGCCTGGGAACTCGAGCGCCTCGTCGCTGCGGGCGTGACCGCGGGGGACCTGCTTCCGCCAGAGCAGAGCGTGCGTGTCATGGAGACGCTGGATGAGATCCGTCGCCAGATCGGCCTGTCCTACCCCTCTGAGTAGCCAGCCCGGTCACCGCGCCTGGGCCCTCAGAATTGGTCCGGTTATCATGGATGGGTGAGCGAGCCAGACAATCCCGCGTCCGCGCCCCCGAGGCCGCAGAGTCGACGGGCCGCCAAAGACGCAGCTGGCAAGGGCAGCGCCAGCGGCGGTCTCGCGGCGCTGGTGGCCCGGCATCCGAGGGCCTGGCTCTTCTCCGCCCTCGCGGTCATCTTCGTACTGCTCGGCACTGGTGCAGTA
>JAODLU010000384.1 GCA_025464125.1 Microbacteriaceae bacterium
GTGCAGGCACGCGGCGGCGCAATGGCCTCCGCTGTCCACCTTCCCGAGCTCGTCGCCGGCTGCGACCGCATCGCCGACGGCCAACCCCGGGAGCAGCGGTTCGTAGCTCGAGAGCACACCGTCACCGTGATCGAGCGTCAGAACCCGGCGATCGACGACGATACCGGCGAACTGGACGGTGGCACTCGATGGGGCCGTGACGGGAGAGCCCGGCACCGCGCGCAGATCGATCCCGCGATGACCGGCGGCGTACGGCGTCGGCGGAGCCTCGAACCCGCGCAACAGCGCAGGAGGCGCGATCGGCCACAACCAGCGGCCACCCGCGCGTTCCGACGAAGCGATCTCTGCGGCCGGCACCCCAGACGCCGCGCTAGCCGCGCTAGCCGCGCTAGCCGAGCTAGCCGCGCTAGACGCGCTAGCCGCGTCCGCCGCCCCGCCGCCCGGCCCCGACACCCCCGACACCCCCACCAGCCCGAGCAGGACCGCGACGGTCCATGCGCCTCCGCGCCGCATCCTCGAAACTCTCATCACGCCCCCCGAACAGTCGTGAGCGACAGTCTCCACCCTCGACGCCGACGCTGCAGTCCGTGCCTCCGCCTGGTGGAGAACCCGGTGAACGAACCGCCTGTGGAGAACGTTCCGCGCGCATCCGGTGTCCCGAAACAGGTTCGCGCGGCCGCTTGCCTGGGAGAGGCGACGGAGTACCGTGAGATTCGCCGGTCTCCCCGGGCGTCCGGCACACGAGGGATCCGCACACGATCGCAAAGGTCTCAGATGTCTGAACAGCAGAGAAGGGCCCCGGCCTCGACCGAGGAGAACGCGCCCCAGCCCACCGGGGCGATGCGCCGCAGGGTGATCGGTCTCGCCCTCGCAGCCGCCGTCGGCGGCTTCCTCTTCGGTTTCGACTCGTCTGTGGTGAACGGCGCCGTCGACTCGATCCAGCAGAATTTCGCCCTGAACGCCTTCATCAAAGGCTTCGTCGTCGCCATCGCCCTCATCGGATGCGCGGTGGGTGCGTACATCGCCGGCCGGCTCGCCGACCGGTGGGGCCGCATCAAGGTGATGCTGCTCGGCTCTGTGCTCTTCTTCGCGAGCTCGATCGGCGCCGGCCTCGCCTTCTCCGTGTGGGACCTCGGATTCTGGCGCGTGATCGGCGGTCTCGGCATCGGAATCGCGTCCGTCGTGGCCCCCGCGTACATCGCCGAGATCGCACCGAAACAGTCGCGCGGTCGCCTGGCTTCGCTGCAGCAGCTCGCCATCACCATCGGCATCTTCGTCGCCCTGCTCTCCGATGCACTGCTGGCCGGGATCGCCGGCTCGGCGTCGAGCCAGCTCTGGTTCGGTCTCGAAGCGTGGCGGTGGATGTTCCTGGTCGGCGTGATCCCGTCGGTCGTCTACGGGATCCTGGCGCTGATCCTGCCGGAGTCGCCGCGCTACTTGCTGGCGACAGGCAAGCACGACGAGGCACGTGCGATCTTCCACACCCTCGTGCCCGAGAGCGATGTCGACCGGCAGATCAGTGACATCGAGCAGTCGATCGCCGAAGACAAAGAGGGCCTGAAGGCTACCCTCCGCGGCAACCGGCTGGGCTTGAAACCCATTGTCTGGATCGGCATCATCCTGTCGGTGTTCCAGCAGTTCGTCGGCATCAACGTGATCTTCTACTACTCCACGACCCTGTGGAAGGCCGTCGGGTTCACCGAGAGCAACTCCCTCCTCATCACTGTCATCACTTCGGTGACCAACGTGGCCGTCACGGTTGTCGCCATCCTGCTCGTCGACCGGGTCGGCCGTCGCCCCATCCTGCTCACGGGGTCCATCGGAATGGCCGTCTCGCTCGGCATCATGGCCCTCGCGTTCGCGTTCTCTGTCACCGACAGCAAAGGCGCGGTGAGTCTGCCGGGCGCCTGGGGGCCGATCGCACTGATCGCAGCCAACGCCTTCGTCGTCTTCTTCGGCGCGTCGTGGGGTCCGCTCGTATGGGTGCTGCTCGGGGAGATCTTCCCGACCAAGATCCGCGCAAAGGCTCTCGGCGTCGCTGAGGCCGCCCAGTGGATCTCCAACTTCCTGATCACAGTGAGCTTCCCGCCCATGGCGGCGTTCTCGCTCCCACTCACGTACGGCATGTACGCCGTGTTCGCTCTGCTCTCCTTCTTCTTCGTGTTCTTCAAGATCCCGGAGACCAACGGGATGGCTCTGGAGCATGCCGAGACCCTGTTCCAGAACGCCGGCAAGAACCGCGGCGTCCAGGTGCGTTCCTCGGGCGATTCCGCCTAGCCGCGTTCTGATAAGATGACTGAAGCACCCCGCTCGTCGGGGTGACTACGCGTGCCCACTCGGGTTCACGCCACATCCACCGGTCTTCACGATCCACGCGGTTCATACCCGTCGCGGGCCGAGGAGCGGATGTGCGTGCCGGGCACCAGGAGTGGCGGCCGTCCGGTCGCCGCAGTCAACCGCAACAGCATCCGTCTGCCACGGCGCCGGATGCGAGAAAAGGAGAACGGCAAATGGCCGTTGTAACCATGCGCCAGCTGCTCGACAGCGGCGTCCACTTCGGACACCAGACCCGTCGCTGGAACCCCAAGATGAAGCGCTTCATCCTGACCGAGCGCTCGGGCAGCTACATCATCGACCTGCAGCAGTCCCTCACCTACATCGACAAGACCTACGAGTTCGTCCGCGAGACGGTCGCCCACGGTGGCACCATCCTCTTCGTCGGCACCAAGAAGCAGGCACAGGGTTCCATCGAGGAGCAGGCAAAGCGCGTCGGCCAGCCCTACGTGAACCAGCGCTGGCTCGGTGGCCTGCTCACCAACTTCCAGACGGTCTCCAAGCGCCTTGCGCGCATGAAGGAGCTCGAGGAGATCGACTTCGACGACACGACCCGTGGCTACACCAAGAAGGAGCTGCTCATCCAGCGCCGTGAACTGGTCAAGCTGCAGCGCTCGCTCGGCGGTATCCGCAACCTCACGAAGACCCCGTCAGCTATCTGGATCGTCGACACCATGAAGGAGCACCTCGCGATAGACGAGGCGCACAAGCTCGGCATCCCGGTCATCGCGATCCTCGACACCAACTGCGACCCAGACGAAGTGCAGTACCCGATCCCGGGTAACGACGACGCCATCCGCTCAGTCGGCCTGCTCACCCGCATCATCGCGGATGCAGCTGCCGAGGGCCTCATCCAGCGTCACCAGAAGCCGGAGGAGGGCGAAGGCGAAGCAGTCGAGCCCCTCGCAGCGTGGGAGGCCGAGCTGCTCGCAGCATCGGAGACCCCGTCCACCGAGGCCGAGAAGGTCGAAGCCGTTGACGGCGAAGTCGCAGGCACGCCTGACGCAGCAGCAGTCGAGGCGGTCATCGCAGCGGAGGTTCCCGTCGAAGAGAACGACGCTGACGCCGTAGTGGCCGAGCATGAGGCAGAGGCCGACGCCACCATCGTCCCGACGCACACCGTCGTCTCAGACGAAGCCGACGAGGCCCGCCTCGAGGCAGAAGCAACCCCGGCCGAGAAGGTCACCCCAGCACAGAAGGCAGCGAAGCCCGCTGCCGCCAAGAAGTAAAGGAACCGTCATGGCAGATTTCAGCCTGGAGGACCTCAAGATCCTGCGCGAGCGCCTCGGCACCGGCATGGTCGAAACCAAGAACGCGCTCGTCGAAGCTGCAGGTGACCTCGAGAAGGCCACTGAGCTGCTTCGGCTGCGCGGCGCGAAGAGCAACGCGAAGCGCAGCGACCGCTCCACCAGTGAGGGTCTCATCGCCGCCAAAGAAAACGGCGGCACTGCGACGATCATCGAGCTCGCGAGCGAGACCGACTTCGTAGCCAAGAACGAGAAGTTCGTGAGCCTGGCAGACACCGTTCTCGATGCCGTCACCGCAGCGAAGGCGACAACGCTGGAGGAGGCGCTCGCCGCCCCCCTCGGTGGCAAGACCGTTGCCGAAGCCATCTCCGACGAGGCAGCAATCCTCGGCGAGAAGCTCGAGCTGCGTCGCGTCACGGTTGTCACCGGTGACAAGTTCGCGATCTACCTGCACAAGACCAACAAAGACCTGCCACCGCAGGTCGGCGTGGTCGTGGGCTACTCGGGTGACGACGCTGAGACCGCTCGCGGAATCGCGCAGCACATCTCGTTCGCCGACCCGCAGTACCTCACGCGTGAAGACGTTCCGACCACCGTGGTCGAGAACGAGCGTCGCATCGTCGAGGAGATCAGCCGCAACGAGGGCAAGCCTGACGCCCAGCTGCCCAAGATCGTCGAGGGCCGCGTCAACGCGTTCTTCAAGCAGGTCGTGCTTCCCGAGCAGCCGTATGCGCGGGATGACAAGCAGACCATTGCCAAGCTCATGAAGGACTCCGGCGTAACCGTCGAAGGCTTCGCGCGCTTCAAGGTCGGCGCCTAGCCACCAGCACTGCACGAAGGGCTCCGGATCATGCATCCGGAGCCCTTTTGCGTGCGGTGCCAGAACCGCTGGCGGCAATCGTGCCGATCACCCAATAACCTGTTACGAGGCCGCAGCGAAGGAGCACCATGACCGACAAGAAGAGACGCGTTCTGCTCAAACTCTCCGGCGAGGCTTTCGGTGCAGGATCGCTCGGTGTGAACCCCGATGTGGTGAGTTCGCTCGCCAAAGAGATCGCTGCTGCTGCACAGGATGTCGAGATCGCAATCGTTGTCGGTGGCGGCAACTTCTTCCGCGGAGCCGAGCTCTCGCAGCGCGGCATGGACCGCGGCCGCGCTGACTACATGGGCATGCTGGGCACGGTCATGAACGCTCTTGCGCTGCAGGACTTCCTCGAGCAGGCAGGTGCGGCCACCCGCGTGCAGTCGGCCATCTCGATGACCCAGGTCGCCGAGCCATACATACCTCGCCGTGCCGAGCGCCACCTCGAGAAGGGCCGCGTAGTCATCTTCGGCGCCGGCGCCGGGCTGCCGTACTTCTCCACCGATACCGTCGCGGCGCAGCGAGCGCTGGAGATCAGCGCAGACGTCGTGCTCGTTGCCAAAAACGGGGTAGATGGCGTCTACGACGACGACCCTCGTACCAACAACCAGGCGCAGAAGCTCGAGCGCGTGACCTACCAGGAGGCTCTAGTGCAGGGCCTCAAGGTGGTCGACTCGACCGCTTTCAGCCTCTGCATGGACAACTCGATGCCGATGGTTGTCTTCGGCATGGAGCCAGCGGGCAACGTGACAAAGGCCATCCGCGGCGACCGTATCGGAACGCTCGTTTCCAACTAGCGACCTGCCGGTAAACTTGAACGGACACGAAGGAGCACCGTTGATCAGCGACGTCCTGGCCGAAGCCAAAGACAAGATGCACAAGTCCGTCGAGGCTGCGAAAGACGAGTTCGGCAACGTGCGCACCGGCCGCGCGAATCCTGCTCTCTTCCAGAAGATCCTGGTCGACTACTACGGCACCCCGACCCCCCTCGGCCAGCTCGCTGGCATGAACAATCCAGAGGCTCGCACCCTGCTCGTCACGCCATACGACAAGGGCGCGATGAAAGACATCGAGAAGGCCATCACCAACGCGCCGAACCTCAGCGCCAACGTGGGCAACGACGGAACGATCATCCGCGTCACGCTTCCGGAACTCACTGAAGAGCGCAGGCGCGAGTTCGTCAAGATCGTGCGTGCAAAGGGGGAGGAGGCGAAGGTCTCCATCCGCAACATCCGTCGCAAGTCCAAAGACGACCTCGATGCACTGAAAGAGGTCGGCGAGGATGAGATCGCCCGCGCCGAAAAAGACCTCGAAGCCACCACCAAGACTGCCATCGACGCCATCGACGACGCCCTGAAGAAAAAAGAAGCCGAACTGCTGGAGATTTGATGTCCGACGCTCCCGAGGGAACGCCGCCCGCCACCAACGCGCGACGGCGCCAGCTGAAGCGCGCCGACATCGAGGCCAGGGCGCATCTGCTCGAGGCGGATTTCAAGGCGCAGGTGGCTGTGCGGCGTGCGCAGATCGACGCCACGAACGTAAAGATCGAGCAGCGCACCGGGCGCAACCTGCCGCTGGCCATCCTTATCGGCCTTGCCCTGGCCGGTGCACTCATCGCAAGTCTCGTGATCATCAAGGCACTCTTCATGATCTTCGCCGGCGCACTGATCGGCGTCGCGGCATTCGAGCTGGCGAGTGCGCTTCGGTCGGCAGGGCGCGCCGTTCCCCGCGTGCCGACGGTGATCGCCGCACTGGCTGTCGTACCCGCAGCCTTCTACCTCGGCGCCGAGGGCGCCTGGCTCACCACCCTTGGCGGCATCCTCTTCGTGGCGCTGTGGCGCCTGGTCGAGCAGGCGTTGCCGTCGAGGCGCACGACGGCCCCGGGTTTCTGGGCAGACATCGGCGCGGGCACGTTCATCCAGCTCTACGTGCCGTTCCTTGCCGGATTCGCCGTGCTGCTCGCCGGGCGACCGGGCGGCGAGTGGTGGATTCTCGCGGCGCTGCTCATCGTCGTGTCCGTCGATATCGGGGCATACGCATCAGGCCTGCTGTTTGGCAAGCACCCGATGGCGCCGCGCATAAGCCCGAAGAAGACCTGGGAAGGCTTCGCGGGGGCCGTCATCATTGCCACGATCGTGGCAATCCTGCTCAGCATCTTCATGCTGCAGGAGCCGTGGTGGTTCGGGTTCGTCTTTGGCGCTGTCATCGTATTCACCGCAACGATCGGTGACCTGATCGAGTCGCTGATCAAGCGCGATCTGGGAGTCAAAGACATCAGCACCTGGCTTCCTGGCCACGGCGGGCTGCTCGACAGGCTGGACTCGATCCTGCCGAGTTCCGCCGCCGCGTTCATCCTGTACCTGATTTTCAGCTAGCAGAGGGCACAATAGACCAGTGAGTACAACCTTCCCGCGTACCCGGAATTCGCGCCGCGGCTACAGCATCGACCAGGTCGAAGACTTTCTCGAAGATGCCCGCCAGGCATACGCAGCCCAGCCGGGGGCGCCAGTGGCCGTAGATGCCGCGACCATCCGTCACATGGCCTTCGCCATGCAGAAGGGTGGCTACTCGGCAGTGCATGTGGATGCCGCGCTCGAGCGCCTCGAAGATGCCTTCGCCACCCGCGAGCGCGAGCGGGCCATCCAGGAGCGCGGCGACGAGGCGTGGTACTCAGAGGCACGAACCATCGCGCAGGAGGTGCTCGCGCGTCTCGGTCGCCCTGCCGGCCATCGCTTCGATCGCGTCAGTGTGCTGAGCAAGGGCTACAACCACAAAGACGTCGACGCCGTCGCCACGAGGCTCACCAGGTACTTCAAAGACGGCAGCCCGTTGAGCATCGACGACGTGCGCACCGCTGCATTTCGCCCGCAGGCTGGCGGCTATCGCGAGGCGCAGGTCGACCTGCTTCTCGACGCTGTAGTCAACGTGATGCTGGCCGTGCGCTGACCCTCCCGGGTATTTTCGAGGCATCTGGGCTAAAATCGGTTCATCATGTCCAGGTACCGCAGATCGGTGTCGGTTCGGCGCGCTGGCTCAGCGACCCGAACCGAGATTTCGGGGCGGCACACTCGAGGCAAACACTCGTTGCCGGTCTTCGCATTCACAGCGGCGATCGCCTTCATCCTCGTCTCCATCTTTGCTCCCGACCAGGTGCCGTCGGCCTCTGCAGCGCCAACCATCGCGCACTTCGCACCGGGTGAGCTGCAGAGCCTGACCATCGCTGACGGGTTCGCGAACCAGGTGAGCCGTGACGGCTACGGAGTGACGAAGAAGCCGGTCGCCAAGGCCACCCTCGGCACAGGGGACGCTGGTGCGGCCCAGGCGATCGCCTACCAGATGGTGACGGCGCGGGGCTGGGGCGACGAGCAGTTCGACTGCCTCGTGAACCTCTGGAACCGCGAGTCGCACTGGAACATCTACGCAGCGAATGCGAGCGGCGCATACGGCATTCCGCAGGCTCTTCCCGGCAGCAAGATGGCATCGGCAGGAGCCGACTGGGAGACAAACCCCGCGACCCAGATCGCCTGGGGGCTCGGCTACATCACCGGTCGCTACGGCACACCGTGCGGGGCATGGGACGCGAGCGAGACCAAGGGCTGGTACTAGCCGGCCCAGCGGCTCGCGGCGGGCTGCCGGGTAAACTCGGGGGATGGCCGACGACCTAGCCCAGTACGCACTCCTGGCGGTTGTCGGCGTCATCACCATCGTGCTGGTGGCCGCGTTCTCGAAAAGGCTCGGCGTGGCTGCCCCGCTCATCCTGGTTGTCGTTGGCATCGCCGCGAGCTACCTGCCTGGCATTCCGGTCGATTTCGAGGTGCCGCCGGCGGTCATCCTCGTCGGCCTCCTGCCCCCGCTGCTCTATTCAGCGGCCATCAACGTGCCGATCGTCGACTTTCGCCGCAATCTGAACACCATCTCCGCCCTCTCGGTACTGCTGGTGGTGGCGACGGCCTTCGGAACCGGTGCGCTGCTCTTCCTGATCTTCCCTGACCTCAACTTCGCTGCCGCCGTCGCGCTCGGCGCGGTCATCAGCCCGACGGATGCCGTGGCAGCAACATCGCTCGGCAGGCGCCTTGGGCTGCCGCCCCGGCTGGTCACCATCCTCGAGGGTGAGAGTCTCGTCAATGACGCGACAGCTCTCGTGCTGCTCCGCTCGGCGATAGCCGCGGCTGGCGCCGCAGTGAGCTTCTGGGGTGTGATCGGCGACTTCGCCTACGCGGTGGTCCTGGCCATCGTCATCGGGCTCGTGATCGGTTTCGTCACGGTGTTCCTGCGCTCGAAGCTGCGGGATCCGGTGCTCGACACCGCCATCTCGTTCGCGAGTCCGTTCATCGCGTTCATCCCGGCAGAAGAACTGCACGCCTCGGGAGTGCTGGCGGTCGTTGTCGCGGGCCTGTATGCGGGTCACAACGCGGCTAAGCGGTTCAGCCCGCAGGCGCGAATCAGCGAACGCCTGAACTGGCGAACCGTGCAGTTCATGTTGGAGAACGGCGTGTTTTTGCTGATGGGCCTCCAGATCAGCGGCATCATCCTGTCGGTGAACAAGAAACCCGACGAATTTCCGGTCGGCACGGCCATCCTCGTGGGCCTTCTGATGACTGCTGTCGTCGTAGGGGTGCGGTTCCTGTTCGTCGGGCCGCTCATCCTCTGGATCAGACGGCACGAGCAACAACGCGAGCGCAGTCATCGTCGCTTCGGCAGGGTGCTGGCGCGGCTCGGGCGAAGCCCCGACCAGAGTGACGGCGCACAGCGACGACAGGAGCGCGCCCAGAAATATTACGACCGGCGCCAGAACGACATAACGCTGGCCAAAGAGGAGGGGCTCGGATGGCGCGGCGGGGTGTTGCTCTCCTGGTCGGGCATGCGCGGCGTGGTGACGCTCGCCGCAGCCCAGTCGCTGCCGCAGGACTTCCCGTACCGCGCGCAGCTCGTGCTGATCGCGTTCACCGTGGCGATAGTGACGCTGCTCGTGCAGGGCGGAACCCTCCCACTCGTGATCAGGCTCAGCGGCATCGCAGGGGCGAATCGTGAGGGAGATCGGCGACAACTCGCGACGCTGCTCGACGAGATGAGCGAGGCCGGGCTCGAGGCGCTGGACAGCCCGGAACTCACCCTGCCCGGTTCGAACGAAG
>JAODLU010000385.1 GCA_025464125.1 Microbacteriaceae bacterium
TCTGCGAAGTGGCCGGTGGCGACATCCTCGACCAGTGCTCCGTCGTCCCAGCTGTGCCAGAGCCCGCGCACGGCCTCGATCCACTCCTCGGCCCTGTCGTACGCGGCGTCGTGATCGAGTTCCTGCATTCCGAAGTGGCGCGCGCTCTTCACATCGGTCACGACGTTGATGCCGAACCGGTGCGCGCTGAGATGCTGCAGCGTCGCAAACTGGCGGGCGGCCAGGTATGGCGGGTACGTGCCGGCGTTGATCGTGGGCGCGATACCGATGTGGGATGTCACGTCGAACAGGTACGGCGCGAGCAGCAGTGGGTCGTGCTTGGGGCCACCGTATGCCGCGCGAACGCGCAGGTCGATCGTTTCGGCGGAACCGATGGAGATGGCGTCCTCGATGATGAGCAGGTCCAGTCCTGCCTGCTCGAGTTCGCGGATGGACTGCTGGTAGATGCGCGGTTCCTGCCAGCGATAGTTCCAACGGTAGTCGGGGCGTCCCCAGCCCTGCGGGCCGAACCCGCGGCCGAAGAACCATCCGAAATGCTGAAGGCGAGCCATGGTTCATATTCTCCCGCGGCCTTCCTGCGCCACCTGAATGTTGCGCAGTGTGAAGCGGCCACGTTGTTAGCCCATGCCTCCGAACGTAACGTTTCACCCATGACCACCACCCAGCTGCCGTTCGGAGAGGACCACTTCGGCTTCGCCACCGACCAGGTCCACGCCGGCGAGCAGATCGGCGACGGTCACGGCGCGCGCATCACTCCCATCTACCTCACGGCCGGTTTCGTGTTCGATTCGTTCGACCATGCGAAGGCACGGTTCGAAGGTGACGACGGTGCGTGGACGTACTCGCGGAACAGCAATCCGACGAACAGCGTTGTCGAGGAGAGGCTCGCCGCCCTCGAGCACGGCGTCGACTGCATCCTCGTCGGCAGCGGCCAGGCGGCGATAACCGTTGCGATGCTCGGAATCCTCAAGGCTGGCGATCACTTTCTCGCGACACAGAGCCTGTATGAGGGAACGAAGACCCTGTTCCGCGAGAACTTCAGTCGCTTCGGAATCGAGGTGGAGTTCGTCGAGAACCCGCACGATCTCGACGAGTGGCGCAGTCGCATCCGTTCGAATACCCGCGCGGTCTTCGCCGAGACCATTCCTAACCCCAAGAACGACCTGATCGACTTCGACCTGATTGCAGGGTTCGCGGCTGAGCATGGCCTGCCGTTCGTCATCGACAGCACCGCCGCCACGCCATACCTCTTCCGCCCGCTCGACCACGGGGCCTCCATCGTTGTGCACTCTGCCAGCAAGTTCTTGAGCGGGCATGGCGCGTCACTCGCCGGCGTGATCGTCGACGGCGGAACTTTCGACTGGGGTCGTTATCCGCAGAAGTTCCCGCAGTTCTCGGCGCCCATCCACGACGGCAGCGAAGACAGCTACGTCTCGCGCTTCGGCGCGCGGGCGTTCAGCGCATACAGCAGGTCGATCATCGCGGCGAGGCTCGGGCCTGTGCTGTCGCCATTCAACGCGTTCCTTCTCCTCCAGGGCCTCGAAACCCTGTCGCTGAGGGTCGAACGCCATTCGCGAAACGCCCTGGCGATCGCGACCTGGCTCGAGCAGCAGCCGGAAGTTGAATCGGTCGACTACCCGGGGCTGCCTTCCAATCCCTCACACGAGCTGGCGGTGCGCTACTTTCCCAAAGGCCAGGGCTCGGTGTTCGGATTCACCTTCCGCGGTGGGGTGGCGTCTGCACGCGCCTTCATCGACGCTGTCGAACTGTTCAGCCGCATGACCCATATCGGCGACGTTCGTTCGATGGTGCTGCATCCGGCCACGACATCCCACTCCCAGTTGTCTGACGCCGACAAGCAGCGGCTGGGCATCGGACAGGGGCTCGTGCGCCTTTCGGTTGGCATAGAAGAGGTCGACGACCTGGTCGCCGATCTAGAGCGTGGTTTCTCCGCCGTTCGCGCGCAGGCTGCGACCGGCCCTGTTCTCGAGCAGCTTCGCCACGAGCAACTCACCGTCGACAGGACCGAACTGCTCGAGAGCCTCGCGGTGCAGCCTGGTCACCAGCCCTGACAGTTCGAACGGACTGTTAGCAGCCTTCGCCAGCCGCTCGAGGGTCTCCAGCTCTTCGAGGCACCTGTCGAGGCCGAACGTCTCTGCATACCTGCCGGCGAGCAGTTCATCCAGGTGCTCGTTCATCATCGCGCTTGCACCCGCAGTGCGCGGCAGGATCGCTCGCAGCGCCTGTGGCTGGATGCCCAGTGACTGCCCGAGCAGGAATGCTTCGGTGACCGCGACAACCTGACCGAACCAGAGCAGGTTCGCCAGCAGCTTCACTGCCTGGCCATCGCCGGCGTTGACGCCGGCGCGCTCGATGCCGCCAGGTGCGGCCAGCACTGTGAGCAGGGGCAGCACAGCCTCGACCTGCGCGTCGCTGCCGCCAACGAAGAACCTCAGGTCCCCGGATTCCGCCTGCCCCGGCCCGCCGCCCATGGGGGCATCGACGGCCGCAACTGACCGTACGGCGGCTGCGCGCGCCAGCTCCCTGCTGAGGGACGGATCACCGCTGCCCAGGTCGAGCCAGGTGCTGCCGCGTCGCATCAGCGCAAGCATGCCGGGCATCGCCTCGGCCACCTCCTTGCGGCCGGGCAGCACAGAGACGAGCACGTCGAGTGAACCGGGGTTCCACGTGCCGTCCCCGGCGACGCGGATGTCGTGCGTCGACACGACGAAGTGTTGCGCCAGGCGCTCGGCGATGGGGCGGCCCATGCGACCGAGCCCCAGCACGCCGACCGAGAGTGTCATACCCACATCCTGCCCGACACGGCACGGAGCGCCAGTGGCCTGTATGCCATGAGCCGGTTTTGGGCCACAACGTTTCGCAATGCGACAAACGATTACGGTCTGTGTCCCCCCGCAGTGAGGCGGCTCCAGCAACGATTTAGTCTGGCGCGCATGAGTGAAAGCAGGCCGGCTTCACCGCGAACTGACACTCTCGTCATCGGAGCGACTGTCAGGACCATCGGCGCGTGGCCCTCGGCCTGGCGCCATGAGGGCGCGCACAGGGATCCCATGGCCGACGCGTCGGCGCTGCGCGCGGTGGCAGAGGTCGCAGAGGCCGCCGGTCTTCACTTTCTCTACTTCGGCGACTGGCTCGCCTCCGGTTCCGAGTTCGAGCACACTGACCCATACCTGGTCGCCCGGGTGGATCCGCTGAGCAGCATCAGCTACCTGGCAGCGGTGACCAGTCGCATCGGGTTGATCGCCTCGGTGAGCTCGGCCCACCTCGACGCGTATCCAGTCGCCCGCAACTCCGCGTCGATCGACATCCTGAGCGATGGCAGGGCCGGCCTGTCGATCTCCAGCGGATCCGAGCCACGATCCGCCGCCAACTTCGGCTGGGAGCACGTGCATGCCGACGACGATCGGGTTGCGTCATCCGCCGAATTCATCGCCATCCTGCGTGGGCTATGGGACAGCTGGGAGCACGGAGCTTTCGTGGCCGACGTCGGCACGGGCCAGTACATCGATGCGTCCAAACTTCATCACCTCAACTTCGAGGGGCGGTATCGGTCGTCGGCTGGACCCCTCAACGTGCCACGGCCGCCGCAGGGGCATCCAGTGATCTCCATCGTCGGCAACTCCATCGCGGCCCAGGCGCTCGCGGCACGGGAGGCCGACCTCACCTTCGTATCGGTAGCGGGCCTTGCGGATGCCGTGGAGAAATATGCAGCAGCCAAGGCGCGCGCCAGGGAATTCGGTCGTTCGGCCGATGAGTTCGTGCAGGTGACGCCCATCATGCCGATCGTGGCCGAGAGCCGCGAACAGGCGTGGGCTGTCTACGACGAACTGGTCTCGCTGGTGCCGCTGGAGACCGCGTCCGGCATCAGCAGTGTCACCAACCTGCCAGCTAATCGCACGATCAGGTCACTGGCCGGGCTCCTCGGGGTATCGCTGAACGGCGTGCTCATGGATGAGCCGGTGCCGGCAAAGGTCGCCGCACAGTTCGGCAGGATCGGCAATGAGCTGCTCACGACAGTGCAAAGCCGTTCGGGCAGGGCCGTCGGTGGCTATCGTCCGATCACCTACCGCCACCTGCTCGTGGCGCATGTGGTCTCCGCGCCCATCATCGTCGGATCGGTCGAGGATGTCGCGGACTTCATGGAGAGCTGGTTCCTGAGCCGGGCGACCGACGGCTTCACCATACTTTCGGCCTTCCAGGACCAGTTGGTCGCGTTCTCGACCATGGTCATTCCGGAGCTTCGCCGGCGAGGCATCTTTCCGCGGGCCTACGAAGGCATCACCCTGCGTGACCACCTGGGCCTTGCCGTGCCGGTGAACAGCCAGGCAGCACGTCGCGACAGGCAATAACGCATCATCGCGGAACCGGGCACCCCGCGTCGACCAGGGGGACCTGTATTACGTCCCGCTACCCAATGTGACGAGACGCCGTAACAACATTTGCCACGCCCGCCAGCGCTCCTAATGTCATCAGCGCACACGGCCCACGGGTTGGGTGCCCTCACATGCACCCGAATCGAAAGGGGCCGAAATGCCCATCACAAAGTCAACTGCGGCGCTCCTGGCCGGGGCGGTGGCCGTGCTCATCGCACTCGCCGGCTGCGCAAGCCCGGGCGCCGGGCCCGCTTCGACCGCGTCCGCCACACCGATTTCGGGAGGGACTTACACCCACGCGTTCTCGTTCCCAGGTGTGATCACCTCACTCGACCCGCCGACGCTGATCTTCCATGAGGCGCTCCAGGTGGTGCGCGGCCTGACCGATTCACTGGTCGACCAGAATCCGAAGACCGGGGAGATCGTTCCGTGGATCGCGACCAAGTGGACGGTTTCTGACGACGCAAAGACCTATACCTTCACCCTGCGCGATGGCTCGACCTTCGCCGACGGAACGCCGATCGATGCGGCTGCGGTCAAGGCAAACTTCGACCGCATCCAGGCGCTCGGCCCGAAGGCCATCGGCGCAGCGCCACTCTTGATCGGCTTCACTGGCACGACTGTCGTCAACGCGAAGACGGTGAAGTTCGAGTTCAGCCAGCCATCGGCCAGGTTCCTGCAGGCGCTGACCGGTGCGGTATTCGGACTCATCTCTCCGAAAGACCTGGCCAAGGCCCCGACCGAACTCGCGAAGGGTAACTACGCGGGCTCCGGGCCTTTCACGCTGAAGAGCTACAACCCGCAGTCCGAGATCGACCTGGACAAGCGCGTTGGCTACAACTCGGCATCCTCCCTCGCAAAGCACACGGGGGATGCGTACATCGATCACCTGGTGTTCATTGAGGAGGGCACCCCGGCAAAGCGCGCCGACCAGGTGCTGAGCGGCGAGATCCAGTCAGCATCCCAGATCGCGTACCAGGACGAGGCTCGTCTCACCGCTGGAGGCGCCACGCTGCTGCCGCTGAAGATTCCGGGGCTGACCGAGAACCTGATCATCAACCAGAAGTCGTTCCTCGGCTCCGAGCCGAAGGTGCGCCAGGCGCTGCTCGCCGCAATCGACACGAGGACGATCACGAAGACCGTGTTCGGTGCCAGCTACGGCGCTGGCACATCACCGCTCGGCAGCAATACGCCGGGATACTCCGACCAGAGTGCGCTGATCAAGTACAACCCGAAGAAGGCCAAATCGCTGCTCGACGAGGCCGGTTGGGTTCCCGCAGCTGACGGCATCCGTGAAAAGGATGGCAAGAAGCTCACCATCCGTGTGCCCGGTATCGGCGCGTGGGGTGCCAGCAACGGTGACGCTGCGGTGCTGCTGCAGGCGGAACTCAAAGAGGTCGGCATCGACCTGCCGCTCGATAAGTCAGACCCTGCAACGCAACAGGCGCTGCTCGCCAGCGGCAGTTACGAGGCCGACAAGTGGCAGATGACGCGGGCCGACCCGTCAGTGCTCTACGCAGTGTGGAGCTCGACGCATACCTCGCAGGGATATGCCCTCGCCCAGCCTGGTCCGCTCGACGACCTGCTGGCCAAACAGGAGTCGGAGATCGATCCGAAGGATCGGGCAGCAGCCTCGGCCAAGGTGCAGGAATACCTGATCAAGAACGCCTGGTCGATCCCGCTCGATGACCGCGCGTGGACCTACGCCTACAACTCGACTGCACACGGGCTGAGAGCAGACGCCGAGACGAAGCTCGTGTTCTACGACGTCTGGGTCGACGCCAAATAGTCCAGGCAGGAACGGCTCCTGTCGGAGGACACGGGCCGTTCCTGCACCACCCCACACCCAACGAAGGATGACGGAACATGTTGTTGCTCAGGTACTGGTCGGGCCGCGCCGCGCAATCGGTGTTCGTGCTCTGGGCGGCTTTCACCGTGAGCTTTCTTGTGCTCTATGGCCTGCCCGGCGACCCTGTCACCCTCATGCTGAGCCAGGGCGGCAGCAGCGGAACGCTGGATCCCGTCGCGGTAGCGAGCCTGAACCACGAGTTCGGCTTCGACCGACCGCTTATTTTGCAGTACTTCGATCGCCTTGGTGCATTTGTGACCGGCAACTTCGGCATCTCGATCGACCAGAACCAGGATGTACTCACCATCGTGAGCCGTGGGGCATGGTCGACCCTGCAGATCGCGTTGCTGGGCTTCGCCGTGGCGATTGCCCTCGGCCTCGGCATCGCAGTGCTCGCGTCATCCACCCGGATGCGGTGGCTTCGCCAGTTGTTGCAGTCGCTGCCTCCTCTGGCCCTGTCCCTGCCGACCTTCTGGCTGGGACTCGTGCTCATCCAGGTCTTCGCGTTCCAGTTGCACCTCTTCCCCTCATTCGGCGACAAGACGGCGAACACTCTCGTGCTGCCCGTGCTCACCCTGGCCATCCCGGCCTCGGCCGGAGTCGCGCAGGTGCTGACGAAAAGCTTTCTCGGCGTGTGGCGCCAGCCGTTCGTGCAGGTCGCCCAGGCCAAGGGCTTCGGCCGGCGCCAACTGCTCTCGAAGCACGTGCTTCGAAATGCGGTCATCCCGGCGCTGACCATGGCCGGCATCACCTTCGGCCAACTCCTGGCCGGAGCGGTCATCACCGAGACCGTGTTCTCCCGGCCGGGGCTCGGCAGCATGACCCAGCGCGCGGTGCAGTCGCAGGACCTGCCGGTCGTGCAGTTCATGGTGGTACTTGCGGCTGTGGTGTTCGTGACCATCAACCTGGTCGTCGACGCCCTATACCCGATCATCGATCCGCGCATTCGGCGTCGTGGGCTGGTGACGGCATGACGAGCAGCGCCAGGGCCCTGGTCACCGGTCGTCGCGCACGCAGCCAGCCAGTGGTGGCGGCCCGCCGCCGCATGCTGCCGGGCTGGACCCGCTGGACAGGTCTCGGCGTTGCGATCGCATTTCTCGCGCTTGTTCTCACAGCTGCCTTCTTTCCGCACCTGCTGGCGCCGGGCGACCCTCTTGCAGTCGACCCGATCGAGTCGCTGCGCGCACCGTCGCCGCAGCACCTCTTCGGCACGGACTCGACGGGGCGCGACCAGTACACGCGAATGGTCTACGGGGCGTCACTCTCGCTGCAGGGGTCGCTGCTCGCCGTGTCGATCGCGCTTGTCGCCGGTTCGCTGATCGGCATGATCTCGGGGTACGCGGGCGGATTCGTGGACGTCGTGATCATGCGCATCGTCGATGTCTTCCTTGCCATTCCGGGGCTGCTTTTGTCGATGACTGTTGTTGCAGCGCTCGGCTTCGGAACCGTGAATGTTGCGATAGCAGTGGGAATCGGTTCGGTCGCCGTGTTTGCCCGCCTGATGCGCGCGGAGGTCTACCGGGTGCGCGGCCAGCGTTTCATCGAGGCGTCTCGCCTCGTCGGGTCGTCGCGCTGGCGCATCCTCTTCCGGCACATCCTGCCCAACTCGGTCGGCACGGTCCTGACCCTTGCCGCGCTGGAGTTCGGCGGCGCCATCTTGGCCTTCTCTGCGCTCAGTTTTCTCGGGTATGGCGCACAACCGCCGCAGCCCGAATGGGGCTCGCTGGTTGATGCCGGTC
>JAODLU010000057.1 GCA_025464125.1 Microbacteriaceae bacterium
CGCATGTCCATCTCCTTCACGACCCAGGCAAGCGCTTCCGCAGCCTTCTTCGGGTTCGTGATGATGGGCGTGATGAGGTGCGGGATGCCCGCGTATGGCGCGAGCTCGACGCGCTTGGGGTCGATCAGTACCATGCGCACCTCGCTGGGCTTCGCGCGCATGAGCAGCGAGACGATCATCGAGTTGACGAAGCTGGACTTGCCTGACCCGGTCGAGCCTGCAACAAGGAGGTGAGGCATCTTGGCGAGGTTTGCGACGACGAAACCGCCCTCCACGTCTTTGCCGAGGCCAATGGTCATGGGATGCACGCTGCTGGTGCTGGCCTTTGAGCGGAGCACATCGCCGAGGGAAACAATCTCTCGGTCGACGTTGGGGATCTCGACGCCGATGGCACTCTTGCCGGGGATCGGCGAAAGAATGCGCACCTCGTTGCTGGCAACCGCGTATGACAGGTTCTTCGTGAGCGCCGTGACCCGCTCGACCTTCACACCCGGGCCGAGTTCGATCTCGTAACGCGTGACGGTCGGCCCACGGCTGAATCCGGTGACCTTCGCGTCGACCTGAAACTGCTTCAGCACTTCGGTGATCGATGCAACGATCGCGTCATTCGCTTCTGACCTGCTCTTCGGCGGGGTGCCAGGCACGAGCGTCGATGCTGCGGGCAGGCGGTATGGCGCGGTGGGGGCTGGAGCCTGGGGTGTCGCGATCTCGGTATCGAACTCTCCCAACTCGCCCCTGGCCGATGCCTTCGCCGCGAACCCCGGCAGCAGGTCGGCGATCAGCGGGCCCCCATCGTCGCGGATGCTCGTGGCGCTGCCGCCCGGAACCACTCCGTCGACTTCACCGGTGAATCGTCTTACCGCGTTCTCTGCGCTCAACAGGTCTTCGATCAGCTCGATTCCGAACTGGTCGTCATCGACCCGGGTGTGGTCGATGACCTCTGTCGCCTGCGGGTCCCTTTTGATGTTCGACGTCGACAGCACAGGGCTGTCAAAGGCCGGCTCGTCTTCACGCTGGGACTTGTTGCGTCGCCACCACGGCAGGGACGCGGCATCCTCAGGCTCGAGGTCGAGATCACCAAAGGTGCCGGTGCCACTGGATTTCGCCGAGGAGTCCCGCGGTTCTGGCAGCTGCGCACCGAAGAGATATGCGTAGAGCTGGCCGAGCCGAGCCCCAATGCGATTCGGAGGAGTCTTCGTGAGGATGAACAGCGAGAGCAGAAGCAGCACGATCACGATCGGCACCGCAAGATATGTGCTGCCAACTGCGATCAGGGGCTGGGCCAGAACCCAGCCGAGGATGCCCCCGCCCCGCGCCATGCCTTCGACGCCGTCTGCGGGCTGCGGCTGCCCGCCGAAGATGTGGCTGAGGGCGCTGACGGTGATGAGCATGAGGGAGAGCCCGATGCCGATGCGGCCGTTGTCGTGGACCGACGAGGGATGCCGGAACATCCAGATGGCGAAGAGCAGCATGATGACGGGCAGCGCGAAGGCCACGCGCCCGAAAAGACCACCGAAAGTGTATGCATCGAGTGCGATGGAGACCGGGTGCGCCGGATTGAACCACTCGACGACCGCGCCGGCGATGGCGAGCAGGAAGACAAAGAACGGCACGCCGTCACGGCGCTCATCTTTCTCCAGCGATTCCTTACCGAGCACACGGGCAGCACCGCCAACCGCATGCGCAAGCCCCATCCATGCACTCGACAACAGCCCCGGCTTCTCGGCGGCTTTGGCCTTCGAGATCGGCAGCCTTCGGGTGGTGCCTTTGCCTGTTGGGCGGCTCGTGCCGCGCGACGTCGTCGTGCGCGCACGCGAAGTCGACCTGGTGCTCGTAGCCATGCGTCAACGGTAACCGTGGCGACCGTCAGTGGCGCGGATGCCCGGGGCGCGTGTTCGCGTCGCCGCTGGCTATCCTGTGGGCATGACTTTGCTGAGCCGGTTCCTTCCTCGACCGAGACTTTCCACCGAAGCTCATCGAGTCACCATGTTCGAGCTCCTGTTCGACCTGGTTTTCGTCTTCGCGTTCACCCAGGTAACGGATTTCATGGCGAACGACCACTCGGCAGTCGGAGTGCTGCGGGCGATAACGGTCCTCGCGACGCTATGGATCGGCTGGGCATCCTACGGGTGGCTTTCGAACCAGTCGCATGTCGATGAAGGCGTGATGCGCATCGGATTCGGCGTCGCAATGGCCACAATGTTCGTGGTCGCCCTCGTCATCCCTGAGTCGTACAAAGACCTGCCTGGAGGTCTTTCGGGGCCGCTGGTCTTCGTCATCGCGTACTTCATCGTGCGGTTGGTGCACATAGTTCTCTATGTCTTCGTTGCGGGAGGAGACGTGCTGCTGCGGCGGCAGGTGCTGCGCACTTCACTGTCAGTTCTGGCCACGGTCGCCATCCTCGTCGTCGGTGCACTTGTGGGAGGGCCAGCGCAGACCTGGATCTGGCTCGGATCCGTTGTCGTGGACGGTGTGCTCATTTACGCGACATCCGCTGGAGGCAACTGGCGCATCGATTCGGCTTCCCACTGGAGCGAGCGCCACAGCCTCGTCGTCATCCTGGCGCTCGGCGAATCCGTGGTCGCGATAGGGGTCGGTGCTGCGCACGAGCCAATCAGCGCGCCCATTCTTCTTGGTTCGGCACTCGCGATCGTGCTGACGATCTCGTTGTGGTGGCTCTATTTCGACACGATCTCGACCGCTGCGGAAAGGGTGCTCGCTGAGGAGAAAGGCCAGCGCCGGGCCGCGATGGCCACTGACGCCTACACGTACATCCATTTCCTCCTGATCCTTGGGATCGTGATCTCGGCGCTGGGAGTCGAGATCGTGGTAGCTCACGCCGTGCGACCCGGAGCGCTCGGGTTCTTCGCCGCGA
The DNA here is from genome assembly GCA_025464125.1 of Microbacteriaceae bacterium. Taxonomy (GTDB): domain Bacteria; phylum Actinomycetota; class Actinomycetes; order Actinomycetales; family Microbacteriaceae; genus Lacisediminihabitans. The sequence goes on from JAODLU010000057.1 coordinate 2,876, forward strand.
TCGCCCTTTTCGGGGGAACCTCCCTCTACCTGGCCGGACACGCAGCTTTTTGGCGTCGGGTTGGCGGAACCTGGAAGGTGTTCAGGATCATTGGCGCGACACTCCTGCTCGCGGTGATTCCGCTCGGAGCTGCGATGCAACCCCTGGCTGCACTCGCAGCCGCAGTCGCGATCGTGGTGGCGACAGCTGTCGCCGAAAGCATCAGGTACTCACGGCATCGTGCCGAGATCCGTGCCGTGCGACCCGACTGATCAGGCCTCGATGACCACCGGCACGATCATGGGCCGGCGGCGGTGGGTGGTATTCACCCAACGACCGACCGTGCGACGGATGACCTGGCTGAACGCATGCGTGTCGCGTGTGCCGTTCTCAGCGGCCTCCATGATCGCTTTGATGATGAGTGGCTTGACCGCGTCGAAGACTTTCTCCTCTTCGGCGAAGCCTCTGGCCTGGATCTCCGGACCGACGATGACCCTGCCGGTCTGCGCGTCGATGGCGACGAAGATCGACACGAAACCCTCTTCGGCCAGGATTCGACGATCCTTGAGGTCTGCGTCGGTGATCGATCCCACACTCGAGCCGTCGACATAGACGTAGCCGAGGTCGAGCTGGCCGACGACCGTGGCAACGCCGTCTTTCAGGTCGATGACCGTGCCATCCTCGCCGATGATCGTGTTCTCTTCGGGGATTCCGGTGTCGATGGCGAGACGCTGGTTCGCCACGAGGTGGCGATATTCACCATGCACCGGCAGCACGTTCTTCGGCTTCAGGATGTTGTAGACGTACAGGAGCTCGCCGGCAGCCGCGTGGCCCGAGACATGCACCTTCGCGTTGCCCTTGTGCACGACATTTGCGCCGAGCTTCGTGAGGCCGTTGATCACGCGGTATACGGCGTTCTCGTTACCGGGGATCAGCGACGAGGCGAGGATGATCGTGTCACCCTTGCCGATCTCGATCTGGTGCTCCATGTTGGCCATACGTGCGAGAACCGCCATCGGCTCACCCTGCGAACCCGTGCTCATGTAGACGATCTTGTTGTCTGGCAGATCCGCGGCCTTCTTGCCGTCGATAAGCACGCCCTCTGGCACCTTGAGGTAACCGAGGTCGGCAGCGATTCCCATGTTGCGCACCATCGAGCGCCCCATGAAGGCCACGCGACGGCCGTTTGCGTGCGCGGCATCGAGTACCTGCTGCACCCTGTGCACATGACTGGAGAAGCTCGCGACGATCACGCGGCGCGGGACCTTCGAGATGACCGCGGCGAGCACCGGCCCGATATCGCGCTCGGGGGCGGTGAACCCCGGCACGTCTGCGTTCGTCGAATCTGGGAGGAAGAGGTCTACGCCGATCTCGCCGAGGCGCGCGAACGCGCGGAGATCGGTGATGCGGTCGTCCAAAGGCAACTGGTCCATCTTGAAGTCGCCGGTGTGGAGCACGACGCCTGCGCTCGTCTTGATGGCAACCGCGAGCGCATCGGGGATCGAGTGGTTCACCGCGATGAACTCGA
>JAODLU010000061.1 GCA_025464125.1 Microbacteriaceae bacterium
GGGCTTCACGTTCAAGTACCTCTTCGACCGCACGCCGGGCAACAACTCATACCTCGAGCCGCTCGACCTCGCCGGCGAGGGCAGCACAGTCGCCGAAACGGCCTAGCAGGCCAGCACCACCGGTCGAGGCCACCGGTCGAGGCCAGCGTTCCGGGCGGCGCGAGCTCAGCTCGCGATGATCCTGCGGGCGCCGGCCTCGAATTCGGTAAGGTCTCCGGTCTGGCCAGCGCGGAAGGCCCTGCGGCCAACCACCCACTGGTAGGTGACGAAAGCGGCGAGCGCCACCGTACCGATGCCGATCTTGATCGGCCACGGCCACGCCTGTCGGGTGACGAAACCTTCGATGAGCCCTGACACCAGCAGCGAAAGGATGAGCCCGACGGCGACGGTGAACAGTGACCTGGCCTCCTCTGCGAGTGCCTGCCCACGCGTTCGCCCTCCGGGTGAGATCCACGACCAGAAGATAAACATGCCTGCGGCCCCGGCGGTGAAGAGCGAGTAAAGCTCCAGCTGGCCGTGCGGCGCGATGTAGAGGAAGAAGATGTCGAGCCGACCGTGGGAGGCCATGAGGGCCCCGGACAGGCCGATCTGCTGGGCATTCGAGAACAGCAGGTATGGCGCGTAAACGCCGACGATGCCGAACGCGATGCACTGGGCGGCCAGCCAGGCATTGTTGCTCCAGACCTGGCCGGTAAACGACGATGGCGCACTCTTGGAGTAGTAGTTCACGAAATCCTGCTCGGTGAACTGTTTGCGGAACTCGGCAGTGCCGAAGTGCGAGATGACCCCCGGCGTGTTGATGGCCCAGGTGCCGTAGAGCACAGCGATGATGGCGGTAGCCAGCGTGACACCAAGGCCGAGCCAGCGGATGCGGTACAGCGCAGCAGGCAGTTGCAGCACGAAGAACGCGGGCACCTGGCTGAGCACATTGCTGCCGGCGCCGGTGAAACGCAGGCGTGCCCGTGAAAGACCAAGCGAGAGCCGATCGCCCTGGATGGTCTGGCCGGCGCTCGTCCTGATGGCCGCCAGCTGGCTCGCACCTGACTGGTAGTGCTCGATGAGTTCATCTGACTCAGCACCGGTGAAACTGCGCTTCGACCCCAGCCGGGCAAGCTCCGCCCATTCATCGCGGTGGGCGGCTGAGTATGCGTCGAGATCCATCTGCTTAAATAGTATGCATGGCATCCCCGATCGCCCGGCAGACCTATCCCGAGACGTCGCTGCCTGGCTCGCTCGACGAATCCGAGCTGATGACCGGCGAGGCCGTCAGCCTCGATCTCAGGCCGACAGGTTTCGTGCTGCGAGCCGCTGGCGCAATCATCGACTTCCTGCTGTCGATCGGCATTTACCTTCTCGCAGTGCTGGCCCTCGGCACGCCGCTTGTCAGCGGCGCACTCGACGATGCCACCAGGGCCGCGCTGAACATCGGGGCACTCGTGTTCTGCGTTGTCGTCATCCCAACAGCTGTAGAGACGATAACCCAGGGCAAATCACTCGGCAGGCTGGCCATCGGCGCACGCATAGTGCGGGACGACGGTGGATCGATCGGCCTCAGGCACGCGTTCATCCGCGCACTGACCGGGGTACTGGAGATCTACATGAGCCTCGGTGGCTTCGCGGCATTCGCCGCCCTGCTGAACGGCCGTTCCAAGCGCGTGGGCGACATACTCGCGGGCACCTACAGCCAGAACGAGCGCGTGCCTCGGCTGGTGGACGTGCCCCTCGCGATCGCGCCGCAGCTCGCCGCGTGGGCAACCACCGCAGACGTTGCCAGGATGCCGGATGCCCTGGCACGGCGAGTATCCCAATACCTGCGGCAGGCCGCGCGCCTGACCGATGAATCGCGTGACCGCCTTGGTCACGACCTGGTGAACGAAGTCGCGCGCTATGTCTCGCCAGTGCCCGCAGCGCCGACGATCGACCTGCTGACCGCGGTCTCGGTTGTTCGCCGTGACCGCGAATACCGCGCACTGCAACTCGAGGGTGACAGGCTAGAGCGCCTCGAGCCTGCGCTCGAAGGCCTGCCGCACGGTTTTCCCGACCGGGGCTAGGGCCAGCGCGGGCCAGGCCCGCATAAGGTCATGGCCAGTACGGGTCGACCAGCAGGTGGCTCGCCCAGCGCTGTCTCAGCGCGCCGATCTCGTGCGGGGCGACCGTGGCGTCCCGGGTCTTCGACTCGAAGTGGTAGAGCGCGGCGTGCGGCGTCCAGAGGATGGAGTTGCCCGTCGCGCGCACCTTCAGGCAGAGGTCGACGTCGTTGTAGTTGCCAGCGAACACGTGCGAGAGCCCCCCGACCTGCCAGAACAGGCCAGCTGGCAGCATGGCGCACGCTGCGGTTACTCCCGAGACCTCCCGGTCAACCGAAAGCGATGCCAGCTGGTCGTCGCGACCCCTGGCCCAGCCAAGACCGATGTGGCCAGCCCACTGGTCGCGGTAGAGATGGCCGGCGTGCTGCACAGTGTCGTCTTCGAAGAAGAGCATCGTGCCGACCATGCCGACCCCGGGTTGCCGCACGAGGCCGAGCAGCACTTCGAGCCAGTCTGGCGTGATCAATTCGACGTCATCGTTGAGAAGCACGATGTACTCGCCCCTGGCCTGCACTGCCCCGCGATTCATCTTCGCCGAGAAATTAAACTGCTGTTCCCAGCGCACAAGGCGCAACTGGTCGCCGAGGAGGTCGCCCAGCTCGTCGATCACCGCCTGGGGTGTCGGGTCATCCGCCACAATGACGAACTCGACGTTGCGGTAGGTCGAGCGCTCGAGGATTCCCCGCACCGCGTCCAATACGAGCACAGAGTCGGCTCCGTGGACGGTGGCCCGGCTGCCGCGGGTGGGGATGACGATCGAGACGAGTGGGGCATCCGGCAGCGGGTAGCGGATGCGTCCGGCCGTCACCACCGCATCGACCGCCAGGGAATCCAGGTGATGTCGAACCACCGAGAGTTCGGTTTCGGACCGCGCTGGAAGGGCAGCGACCTCGTCGACCAAACGTGCGGGCACGTGCAGTGCGACCGCACCCGCAACGGCCAGTCGCAGGGACGCGTCGTAGGCGTGAGCCCCAGCTGCGGCTTCGCGGAACCCGCCGAGCGCGCGCAGCAGATCTACACCGAAGACACGAATGCCGCCGAGGTAGTCCTGCGAGCGCAGGCGCACAGGCGAGAACACCGGACGGGCCAGCGGCGCGCCCGCGACTGTCGCATCGCCGTACGCGAGATCCGCTTCGAACCTGCTGAGGGCATCCTCGAGCGCCTGAACGGCACCGGACAGCAGGGTTGCGGTGTCTGCGAGCCAGGCGATGTGAGTGGCCGGGTTTGCGGCCAGCATCTCGTTCAGTGCGGAATCATCGCGCACGACGATGCCGACGGC
>JAODLU010000371.1 GCA_025464125.1 Microbacteriaceae bacterium
CCAGGCTGTCGCGAACACCTGGTTCCCGAACGAGATCCAGCTCGGCGAGGACATCGCCGACTTCAAGAAGATGACCGACGAGGAACGTCACGCGGTCACCTTCCTGATGAGCTACTTCAACCCGAACGAGCTCCTCGTCAACAAGGCCCTCGCCTTCGGCGTGTACCCATACGTCAACGCGGCTGAATGCAGCATCTACCTCGCCAAGCAGATGTGGGAGGAGGCCAACCACTGCATGTCGTTCGAGTACGTGCTCGAGACCTTCCCGATCGACCGCGCGGCCGCATACAACTCCCACGTTGACATCCCCTCTATGGCCCGCAAAGAGGAGTTCGAGCTCAAGTACATCTAGCGCATGACCGAGCAGACTCTCGACATCAACACCAAGGAGGGCAAGAAGGACTTCGTTCGCAACCTGGTCGCGTACAACGTGATCCTCGAGGGCGTCTGGTTCTATTCGGGCTTCATGGTCGCGCTGTCGTTCAGGCAGCGAAACCTGCTGCGCAACTTCGGCTCGCTCATGGACTGGGTGGTGCGCGACGAGTCGCTGCACCTCAAGTTCGGCATCAACCTGATCCTCACGGTTCTCGAAGAGAATCTCGACCTGCAGACCGAAGAGTTCGCAGCCGAGATCAAGCAGATGATTTTGGATGCCGTGGAGATGGAAGAGGAATACAACCGCGACCTGCTGCCCGGCGGCATCCTCGGCCTCAACGCCAACTACATCAACCAGTACGTGAAGTACCTGGCCGACCGTCGACTCGAGGAGCTCGGCTTCGAGGCCGAGTACAACGTGTCTAACCCGGCCAAGTGGATGGCGGCGGCGAACGACACCCTGCAGCTGGTCAACTTCTTCGAGTCGACCAACACCTCCTACGAGTCGAACGCCTCGGCGACAGTAGGCGCGAAGAGCGAGTAGCTCGGCTGCGGGTCCCGCGCCGTCAGCGCGCCCCGCCGTCGCGCTATCTTTCGTGGATCGGGAGTTTCGGCTTGTGACTCTTCAGCGCAGCTAATAGGTTTGTGGCGCAACGTTGCGCGAGTTTCAAAGGAGAAACCGATGGCAGTACAGCCGACAGTCACAACCAACGAGTACATAGAGGTGATGGCTGCATTCAGCAGGTACAGCCGGGCGATCGACGGCCACGATTGGGAGGGCCTCCACCACGCGTTCGCGGAAGACGCACTCTGGATCATGGCGACAGGGCTCGAGACGCGCGGCATCGAGGGCATCAAAAACCTGATGCGCGATTTCGAGGCCGACCTTCCGTATCGAACGATGCACGCGGTGTCGAACATCCAGTTGTTCTTCGAGGGCGACACCGTGCGCTCCACCTCGAACTGGACCACGTTCATCCGCAAGGCCCCAGAGGGCGGCCAGACGAACGAGATGCACGTCTACGACAACGCCTGGTACGTGGGTTCGATCGGAACCTACGACGACCGGCTGCAGAAGTTCGGCGACGAGTGGTTGATCACTTATCGCAAGATCGACAACTGGGAGTTCTCCGAGCCGGCCTGGAAGGCATGAACATGACACTCGTCACCGAAACAGTTCCGAAAATCGTCACTTCACGGCCGTTGCCCCGGTCATCCGACCTGCTGGCTGGCGTGCGCGCGCTGCGGCCCCTGATCGAGTCGAAAGCCGAGGAAGCTACCGCAACCGGGCATATCGCAGACGAGGTCGTGCAGGCGCTTTACGACGCGGGCTACATGACCATGTTCGCACCCGCGGAGCTGGGCGGTGGCGAGGCCGAGCCCTCTGTGCTGCTCGACTGCGTAGAGGAAGCCGCGTATGCCGACGGGTCGACGGGATGGGCCACCATGGCGTCTGCTACCGGTGTCGGCGTTCTCATGGCGACGCTGCCAGACCAGGCTGTCGAGCGCGTGATGTCGAGCGGCAACTTTCTCATCGCCGGCTCGATTCCGCGACCGGGAACCGCGCGCAGGGTCGACGGCGGATTCATCGTCTCCGGCAAATTCTCGTTCGCGAGTGGTTCAGCGCAGGCGGGCTGGTTCTCCGGCGCTTACTTCGAGGTCGACGCAGAAGGCAACAGGGTGCCGGACGCGAACGGTTCGCCGTACCCGATGTTGACCCTCATCCCTCGATCCGAGACGCAACTGCTCGGAAACTGGGATGTCTCGGGGCTCGTGGCAACCGCGAGCATCGACTACGGCTTCACCGACGTGTTCGTGCCCGACTTCATGTTCACGAAGGAGTCGACGCCGAACCGGGGTGGAGCGCTCTACACGATGGGTGCAAAAGCCGTTCCTGGCATCGGGCACACGGGCTTCGCCCTCGGCGTCGGCCAACGGGTTCTCGATGAGTTCAAGATCATCGCCTCGACAAAGCAGCGCCCGCCGTCGGGCCTCCTGTCGAAGCATCACACCCTGCAGCGGGACTTTGCGATCTGGACGACCAAGCTGGGCGCCGCGCGGTCGTACGCGCACGACACGTTCAATCGTCTCTACGAAGCTGCGCGAGACGGCACGCCGATCACCCCGGTGATGTGGGCGAACTGTCGCATGGCAGCCACCAACGCGGTGTTCGTCGCAGCGGAGATCGCGCAGGGTGCATACATCGCATCCGGCGCTGACGGTCTGCGCAACGGCTCGGTCTTCCAGCGCGCGGTGAACGACATCTCGGCGGCGACGCAGCACATGTACACGGCCGAACACAACTACGTGTCCGCTGGCCGCGTGTATCTCGAGACGCCCGGCCTGACCGACGCGCACCGGGCGATGATGACGACAACCTTTGCGCCGCCGCTCGACTGAAAGGTCGCGAGGACCGGGGCGACAGCGAAGGTCGCGGGCCTAGTGCTCGTGTACGCCTGACAGTTTGAAACCGAGTCGGCCGTGGGCGAAACCACCGCCGGCTCGGATCGCTGTCGCGACCCAGGACGCCTCGGCGAGTTCTGCGGCGTTGGCCCCTGCGGCGACCGCTGCCTTGCTGTGCGCGTCGATGCAGTAGACACACTGCGTGGTCGTGCTGACCGCGAGTGCGATGAGCTCGCGGTACTTCAGCGGGATTTCGCGACCCTCCGCGGCGAACACCGCGTTGTCGAAGTCATTGAACTTCGCGAGGATATCCGGCGTCTGCTCTTTGTAGACCTTCGTGTATTTGCGGTCTTCGACGCTGTCGTAATAGTCACCCATGATGCTCCTCGGTAGTTTTTTCCATTCTTTCTGAATTTCTTTGCGCCGGGCCGTCGATCCGCCGAGTGATAGTTCGACCCTCGAACTAAAGCGTATGCTGGAGATATGACCTCAAGCACCGCCGAAGTCGAAGCCGTGCGCTCACTCGCCAGGGCCTCCAGGGTGCTGGAGCGCGCATCCGACGAACTGAGCCTTGCCGACTACCGGATGCTCTCAGCAATAGCCGAGGGCGAGGGTCGGGCCTCCCGGCTCGCCGCCAGGCTCACGCTCGGCAAGCCTGCGATCAGTTCGAGCGTCGACTCGCTCTGCCGCCGTGGACTGTTGCAGCGGCACCCCGTCGAGGGCGACCAGAGGGCGACGGCGCTCTCACTCACGGTCGAAGGCCAGGCGGTCTTCGAGAACGTCGAGGGAGCCATGGTTGCGCGACTCGTGGCTCTCGCGGCCCTCACTCCGGACTCCGGGCGATTGCTCGAATCGCTGGTCTGGCTGGGCGCCGCGATTGAAACCGTGATGGCCGAGCGGGCGCTGCAGGCATGAGCGAAACCACGTCACCCGGCTGGATCGCCCGTCTCTGGGGCTACATGCTGAGGCATCGGGCAAGCCTCTACATTTCGCTTGCAGCAGCCCTGCTCGGCAGCGCGTGCCAAGTGGTCGTGCCGCTGATAGCACGGCAGATCGTCGACAACGTGATCATCGCGAAGACGTCGCCGCTGCTGCCCTGGCTGGTGCTGCTGGTCACGCTGGCACTGGTCACCTTCGGGTTCTCGTACCTTCGTCGCTATCGCGGTGGACGGGTCGCACTCGAGGTGCAGAACGACCTGCGCAACGACATGCACGACAAGCTGCAGCACATGGATTTCGCGAGCCTCGACGAGATGCCCACCGGCCAGCTCGTGTCGCGGGCCAATTCCGACTCGACGCTCGTGCAGGGGCTTCTCAACATGCTTCCGCTGATGAGCGGCAACGTCATCCTGATGGTGCTCTCGCTGGTCGTCATGTTCTTTCTCTCGCCACTGCTCGCGCTGGTGAGCCTCGCGGTGACCCCGCTGCTGATCCTGCTGTCGTATCGAATGCGCATCCGCCTGTTGCCGGCAACCTGGGATGCCCAGCAGCGCGAGGGCGATGTGGCCCAGATGGTCGACGAAGACGTCAGCGGCGTTCGGGTGGTCAAGGCCTTCGGCCGGGAGCAGCGCGAGATCGAACGGATGACCGAGGTCGCGACCGGTCTGTACGGCTCCCAGATGCGTGCCGTGCGAATCGAGTCGCGCTTCCAGCCCCTGCTGCAGGCCGTGCCGGTGCTCGGGCAGGTAGCTGTGCTCGCCCTCGGTGGATGGCTCGCGCTGCACGGTGACCTGACCATCGGCACCTTCCTCGCCTTCTCGGCCTACATCGGGCAGCTGATGGCACCGGCACGCACCCTCGCCGGCGTGCTCACC
>JAODLU010000096.1 GCA_025464125.1 Microbacteriaceae bacterium
GTGGAAGAGATCATGATGAAGAATCCGCCGAGCCTGCAACTGAACCTCGATGCGCTCGATCGTGTGCCCGAGCAGCTCTTCATGGCGGTCGACGAGGGCACGCCAGACCCGTCGTGGATCTACGACACCGACTTCTCGAACATCGACCATGTCGATGTGCTGACCGGCACCAAGGCATGGCAGATCGCCACTCGACTGGCATACGAGGGCATTCCAGTCGGCCAGGTCATCCCCGACATGAAGAAGGCGACCGCCGCATTCTTCGCGCTTCCTGCGCCAGCGGGCAGCCCCAAGGTTGCCCTTGTCAATTACGAGTTGATGATGGAACTGCGCAAGCTGCTCGGCTACCTGGAACTCGAGGGCAGGTCGTGACGACGCTCAGCATCCTGCACCTTTACCCCCGCGAACTGGGCATCAACGGTGACGTCGGCAACGTTCTGGCCCTTCGCCGTCGCGCGGAGTGGCGCGATATCGATGTCCAGGTGATCGACCACGAGATCGGTGACCAGCTGACGGATGCCCCTGATTTAGTCTTCATCGGAAGCGGGCCGCTTTCCGCGCAACTGGCCGTGCACGACGATCTGCTGCGAATTGCACCGACCCTCAGGAAGTGGGCGGCGGAGGGTGTTCCCATGCTCGCGATCACGGCCGGCTGGCAGCTCTTCGGCACGCAACTGACGCTCGCCGACGGCACGGTACTCGACGGCGCCGGCGTGCTGCCGTCGACTGCCCGGCTGATCGACGGCCGCACGATCAGCGAAATGACCGGAACCGGTCGTAACGGTGACCTGATGGCAGGTTTCGAGAACCACGGCGCAATCATGACGCTGAGTGGCGGTGAGCCGCTGATGACCGTCGGCTACGGCAAGGGAAACACCGGCTTGGCCGCGGAGCCTGGGGATCGGGTCGAAGGGCTGGTTGACGGCGCGAACATCGGCACTAACCTGCATGGTCCGTTCCTGCCCATGAATCCGGCGTACGCCGACCTGCTGCTCGCAAGTGCCCTCGCTCGCACGGGAGCCTCGCTCCCTGCGGCCGACGCGCGTGTGCACGCCGTGGACCTGTCCGCCGAGAAGGCTCGCGAGGCTGTGGTCGGCCGCGTCGGGAGCTAGGACAGTTGTCCGCGCTCGGACATGTTCGATCTGACCCGCGCTACTTGGCCGCGACTGCCTGTGCGGAGCGGCTGGAAAGCACTGTGTTCGCGCTCGCTTCGATGATGTCGAGGCCGCGTTCCAGCACTTCGTTGTCGATCGTGAGAGCGGGCAGCAGCTTCAGCACCTCATCGAAAGCCCCGGAGGTCTCGATGATGAGGCCATTCCTGAAAGATTCTCCCGCGATCTCGTTGGCCACTGTCGGATCCGTTCCGACCAGCCCAAGCAGCAGGCCGCGGCCACGCACCGAGAACTCACCAGGATGATCAGCTGAGATCTTCTCCAGGCGCTCTCGAACGAGTGCCGACTTGCGATGGACTTCGGCCGATAGCGTGTCGTCTGCCCAGTACGTCTCGAGTGCGACAGTGGCACCGACGAAAGCCAGGTTGTTGCCACGGAAGGTTCCGGTGTGGCCACCCGGTTTCCAGATGTCGTACTCCGGTTTGATCAGCACGAGTGACATCGGCAGCCCGTAACCGGACAGCGACTTCGAGAGAATAACGACGTCTGGCACGATTCCGGAGTCCTCGAAGCTGAAGAATTCACCAGAGCGCCCGCAGCCGATCTGGATGTCGTCAGCGATCAGCAGGATGCCGTGGGCGATGCAGAGGTCGGCCAGGCTTCGCAGCCACTCGGCCCGCGCCACGTTGACGCCTCCTTCACCCTGCACGGTCTCGACGATCACAGCGGCTGGCAGGTCAAGACCGCTGCTCGGGTCGGTGAGCAGCTTCGCGAACTGGGCGATCGTGTCTGTCTCATCGTCGTAATAGCCGTCGTACGGCAGGAAGGTGACGTCCCCGAGCGGCACCCCGGCCGCCGCACGATACTTCGAGTTGCCGGTCGCCGCCAGCGCCCCGAGGCTAAGCCCGTGATAGCCGTGGGTGAAGGCGACGACGTTGGTGCGGCCGGTGACCTGGCGGGCAATTTTCAGGGCAGCCTCGACCGCATTCGCCCCCGTCGGGCCGGTGAACTGCAGCTTGTAGTCCAGCTTGCGCGGCAGCAGCACGTGACTGCGGAAGGTTTCGAGGAACTTCTTCTTGGCCGTCGTCGCCATGTCGAGACCGTGAACGATGCCGTCGGCCTGGATGTAGTCGATGATCGCCTGCTTGAACTTCGGGTTGTTGTGACCGTAGTTCAGGGTGCCTGCGCCGCTGAAGAAGTCGATGCGCTCGACACCGTCCTGGTCGACCATGATCGAGCCGTGCGCGTGGTCGAAGATCACCGGGAACGAGCGGATATAACCGCGCACTTCGGACTCCATGGAGTTGAAGATGCTGAGGTCCATGTGTCACGCCTTTCCTGGTCGCGGACCGATGCCGCGTCCGCCTTCGGTACGGGTTCAAGCTTAAGCCGAAGGGCCTCAGGCGGGGAGCACACTCGCCATGGTTGGCAGGAATGCGTCCAGGCCGGTCAGTCGGTGTATACCCGTTCTACGCGCTGCGCGATGCGCACCACGATTTCGTCACCGATGCTGTCTGCCCAGTTAGCCCACTCTTCCGCAGTTGGCTCGCCAGCGTCCCCGGTGCCGAACAGCACGACTTCGTCGCCAACGGAGAGATTGTGGGCCTCGATAACCGATTCATCGACCCCGATCGAGAGGATGCGCGCCCTCGCGCCACCTGCCCAGGCCTCAGCGCGGGGGAGTGCGCCGCCGGCCAACCCATCGCCGAATCCGACGCCGATCGTCGCAGCGCCGGCTTCCACCGAGGTGACCGTCGTAACCAGGGTCATCACCGCAATGAGTCCGAGCTCGCGCCCCGTGATGTCGTCGAATGGCGAGATGCCGTAAGCCGCGATGCCGAAGCGCACGAGATCCAGTCGTGCCTCGGGCATCCGGATTCCTGCCGAGCTTGCGGCGAGGTGCACCATGCTGAAACGTGCGCCGAGCGCCTCGGCGACCGCGATTGCTTCATGCAGGGCGGCGAGGGCCGCGGCGTCCTCTTCTTCTGAGGCGTCTGCCAGGTGCGACCATGCGCCGAAGACGGTCACCGCGCCACGTTTCTCGGCCGCGAGCGCCGCTGTGACGAGCGCTGGCCATTCCTCCGGCGATGCGCCATTGCGATGAAGGCCGGTGTCGATTTTCAGGTGCACGCGCACCGGATGCCCCGGCCGAGCAGCTTCGATGGCCTCAAGCTCGTGTACCGACGACACACCAAGCTCGACTCCGGCGCGGGCTGCCGCACCGAAGTCGCTCTTCAGCCCGTGCAGCCATGCGAAGAGCGGAGCGGTGACACCGGCCTCCCGCAGTGCGAGGGCTGCCGGGATGTCGAGCACAGCTAGGGAACTGGCACCGGATTCGAGGGCGATCGGCGCGAGCTCGAGCATGCCATGACCGTACGCATTTGCTTTGACGGCCAGCATGGTGGCTGACGGGGCGGCGATGGCGGCAAGCACGCGCACGTTGTGGCGGAATGCATCGAGATCGATGATTGCGCGGGCGGTCATGTGCTGGCCTGTCCTTCGTCGAGCCAGCGCCGGTGCACGCGGTGCCCAAGGCCCGCGAACAGGTCAAGGGTGCTGCGGCGGGCGAGAGCCGACCATTCCTGCGCGCGATCGGCGTCCCAGACGACCACCTCATCGCCGACTGTGGCCTCGCCATCACCCAGGTCGAGCACGAACTGGTCCATCGCGATTCGTCCAGCGACCGTGCCGCTCCTGCCGCCGGTTGACGCGGTCGCACGACTGGAGCCGAGGCGCGGCAGCCCGTCCGCATAGCCGAGGCCGACAAGGGCAACCGTGCTGTCGGCGACCGTGCGATAGGTGTAGCCGTAAGAGATGCGGCTGCCAGCGGGCAGCGCTTTGACTGCTACGACTTCGCCGACGAGGGTGAGCACGCCTTCGTAGACGGGTACGCCGTCGGGTGCTGTCATCGCACCGGGGGGCAGGGTTTGCCCTGGCGAGACCTGGAACTTCGTAAAGCCGAACGACCTGGACTCATCGAGCACGCGCCGGAAGCCGTGCCCGTAAGCGTCGGCCCTGAGGTCTACGACCGAGGCGCCGGAATCGGCGATGGCGCGCAGATTCGACCGGAGCCGGAAGGCGGACAGCCGTGCCTCACGGAGTAACCCGGCCACGTCGTGGAGAGGAGAGAACTAGACGGAGCGCTGGTTCTCGAGGAGCCTGTCGGATTCGTCGTGCCAGTCGCTCGCTACAGCGGCAAGCTTCTCCTGGTACTTCTTGCCGTGGTGCGAGCAGAAGAGCAATTCGCTGGTGCCGATCGAAACGCGGATATAGGCCTGGGCGCCGCAGGAATCGCAGCGATCTGAGGCAGTGAGTTCGTGGGCGGAGTGGAGTTCATCGAGTGTTGTGGTTTCGGGTGCGATCTGTGACATGAGATGCTCCTCCAGGTTCCGTGACGTGATCGGTCGTGCGTCGTGCTACCAATACAAACACGCTCACGTGACAACCGGGTTACGAAACCCCACCATTTCGAATCATTTCGCTGACCGCGTACCTCTGGGTGTCACTGGGCGAGTCTGTCGGCTCTTCGACCTAGGGTGAGTGCCGTGCCAAATTCCGACTACTCCGCCCGGCACCTCTCGGTGCTCGAGGGCCTCGAGGCCGTTCGCAAGCGCCCGGGAATGTACATTGGCTCCACGGATTCCCGTGGCCTCATGCACTGCCTGTGGGAGATCATCGACAACTCGGTGGACGAGGCGCTCGGGGGCAACGGTGACGACATCACGGTCATCCTGCACAAGGACTCCAGCGTCGAGGTTCGCGACAGGGCCAGGGGTATCCCCGTCGACATCGAGCCGAAGACTGGCCTGTCGGGCGTCGAAGTGGTTTTCACCAAACTGCACGCCGGTGGCAAGTTCGGCGGCGGGTCATACGCGGCGTCCGGCGGACTGCACGGGGTCGGTGCCTCAGTCGTCAACGCTCTTTCCGAGCGACTCGACGTCGAAGTAGACCGCGAAGGCAAGACGTGGGCCATGTCGTTCCACCGTGGTGAGCCAGGCATTTTCGCCGACAGCGGTGAGCCCCGTGCCGACGCGCCCTTCACTCCGTTCGTAGCGAACAGTGAGCTGCGGGTCGTGGGCAAGGTCGCCAAGGGGGTGACGGGAACGCGCATTCGGTACTGGGCCGACCCCCAGATCTTCACCAGGGGCACGACCTTCCAAACTGACGAACTAGTGGCACGTGCCCGCCAAACGGCATTCCTCGTTCGCGGCCTCGGTCTCGACATCACCGATGATCGCGGCGACGAGCCCACCCGTGAGGTCTTCAGGTTCGACGGGGGCATCTCGGAGTACGTCGATTTCCTCGCCCCGGACACCGCACTCACCGAAACCTGGCGCATGACGGGCGCAGGGTCATTCACCGAGACGGTTCCAGTGCTCGATGACAAGGGCCACATGGTTGCGACAGAACTCAGCCGCGACTGTGAGGTCGACATTGCACTTCGCTGGGGCACCGGCTACGACACGGTCTTCCGCAGCTACGTCAACATCATCGCGACACCGAAGGGCGGCACACACCAGGCCGGGTTTGAGGCAGGCATGCTCAAGTTCCTGCGCGCCCAGGTCGAGCAGAATTCCCGTCGCCTGAAGATCGGCTCCAACAGCACAGACAAGCTCGAGAAAGACGACATCCTCGCGGGGCTTACCGCCGTTCTCACTGTTCGTCTCCCTGAGCCGCAGTTCGAGGGACAGACGAAGGAGATCCTCGGCACGCCTGCCGTGCGCAACATCGTCGCCAGCGTCGTCGCGAAGACCATGGCCGACAAGTTCGGCTCTCCGAAGCGTGACGACAAAACGCAGTCAGCCCTCGTTCTCGACAAGATCGTGGCCGAAATGAAGTCCCGCGTGTCGGCACGCGCGCACAAAGAGACCCAGCGCCGCAAGAACGCGCTGGAGAACTCGTCACTTCCCGCGAAGCTCGTCGACTGCCGCAGCTCGGATGTCGCGAACAGCGAGCTTTTCATCGTGGAGGGCGACTCCGCTCTCGGCACCGCGAAACTCGCCCGCGACAGCGAGTACCAGGCCCTCCTGCCCATCCGCGGCAAGATTCTCAACGTGCAGAAGGCGTCGGTCTCCGACATGCTGTCGAACGCCGAGTGCGCCTCCATAATCCAGGTGATCGGCGCGGGTTCCGGTCGCAGCTTCGATCTCACCAGCGCCCGTTACGGCAAGGTGATCATCATGAGTGACGCCGACGTCGACGGCGCGCATATCCGCACCCTGCTGCTCACGCTGTTCATGCGGTACATGCCGGAGATGATCAAGGACGGCCGCGTCTACGCGGCGGTGCCTCCCCTTCACAGGGTTATCGTCATGAATCCCGGAACGAAACCGAACGAGACGATCTACACCTACTCCGAGGCCGAACTGAACGGCGTGCTCGCCGGGCTCAAGCGCAGCAACAAAAAGTACCAGGACCCCATCCAGCGCTACAAGGGTCTTGGCGAGATGGATGCTGACCAGCTCGCCACGACCACGATGGATCGTGCACATCGCACCCTCCGCCGGGTGAATGTGCCGGATGCGGCGAACGCTGAGCGCGTCTTCGAACTGCTGATGGGCAATGATGTCGCTCCACGCAAGGACTTCATCATCGCTGGATCAGAGGGCCTGTCTCGCGACAGGATCGACGTCTAAAGGTTTGCGCCGACCGCTGTTGCCCCGCACGGATGCGGGGCAACCTGGGTCAGGAAAGCGGTTCGCGCCAGGGTCCTGCGGTGTGACCTCCGTCGACGACGAACTCCGCGCCTGTGCAATACGACGCCTCGTCTGACGCGAGGAAGAGCACCATGTTGGCGATTTCTTCCGGTCGGCCGATTCGCTGGATTGGCTGCTTCGAGATCAGCTCATCGAGGGCCTTGCTTTCGAAGGTCTTCTTGGCACCCTTCTCAGCCTTGGATTCGCCGCGCATGAGAGGAGTGTCGATCATGCCGGGGTGCACCGAGTTGACGCGCACGCCCAACGGACCAAGCTCGAGCGCGATGCTCTTCGTCATGCCGCGGACTGCGAACTTGGTTGCCACGTAGGTGGTCATACCGCGCACGCCAACCATGCCGTCCATCGACGACATGTTGATGATCGAGCCCTTGCCCGAAGCGATCAAAGCCGACCGCGCGGCGCGCATGCCGTAGAAGACACCGTGCTGGTTCACAGCCGTGAGCCTGAGCACAGCGTCGAGGTCGACGGTGTCCAGCGGGCTGAGAAAACCGAACCCTGCATTGTTCACGAGGATGTCGAGCCCTCCGAACCGATCGACAGTGTCTGCTACCGCTGCCGTCCACTGGTCGTATTCAGCGACATCGAGATGTACATAGTTTGCGGCGTCTCCCAGCTCCTTAGCCAGTTCACGCCCTGACTGCTCATCGATGTCCGCAAGGGTCACCTTTGCGCCCTCTTTCACGAACCTGCGAGCTACAGCCTCGCCGATCCCTTTTGCCGCACCCGTAACAAGGGCGACTTTGCCCTCTAGACGACCCGTCATTGCATCTCCTCTAAAACATCCAGTGCTGTCCTTCGTTGGAGCGAGCACAATCCTCAGGTTATCCGCAAACGTCGGGTTGTTCATCCTGTATGAGATCGGCCGCAGTCTTGCGTGAATCACCGAACTTCTCGAATGGCGACTCCATCTGGCACTTTGCCCGCAAACCCGGCTTAGAATCCGGTGCGTGACCACACAAATTGCCCGAACAAGCGATCTCATTGTCGAAATCAGTGGCGGCGAGCTCGGGGGCACGGCGCTGCGGGCATTGCGCATGTGGCGAGGTATCCCGTACGCGAAACCTCCAGTCGGCCCGCTGA
>JAODLU010000114.1 GCA_025464125.1 Microbacteriaceae bacterium
TTCCATGTACGCCGCATACACCACGATCTCGGCGCGCGTTGGGCTGTCGCGGAAGTGGATGCAGGCCATGAACCACGCATTCCGGAACCCCGGAACCGGCTAACATCTGCAATAAGACAGTGCAAACACCGCTGACCTGCAACACGCCCTCGACGTGCTCCGGGGAGACTGACTCGGGCTTAAGCTGAACCGACCCCCACGCCTTTTCGGAGCAGTTGTGCCAGACAATCAGGATTCCTTCGTGCACCTGCACGTGCACAGCGAGTACTCAATGCTCGACGGCGCCGCGCGGGTTGCGCCACTCACGAAGGCAGCGGCAGAGGGCGGAATGCCAGCGATCGCCATCACTGACCACGGCAACATGTTCGGCGCTTACGATTTCTGGAAGCAGGCGACGGCCAACGGGGTGAAGCCGATCATCGGCACCGAGGCATACATCACGCCGGGCACTGCACGGGGGGATCGCACAAGGGTCAAGTGGGGCGGCAATCACCAGTCGCAGGATGACGTCGGCGGTTCAGGCTCGTACACGCACATGACACTGCTCTCGCAAGACAACGAGGGCATGCACAACCTGTTCAGACTGTCGTCTCTGGCCTCGATCGAAGGCTTCTACTTCAAACCGCGCATGGATCGCGAGCTCCTCAGCAAATACTCAAAGGGCATCATCGCCACCACGGGGTGCGTCGGCGGTGAGGTGCAGACGCGGCTGAGACTCGGCCAGTACGCGGAGGCCAGGCAGGCGGCATCCGATTTCCAGGACATCTTCGGCAAGGGCAACTTCTTCGCCGAGATCATGGACCACGGCATCGACATCGAACGACGCACGATGCAGGACCTGCTGAAGCTGGCAAAAGAACTCGACCTCCCACTGGTCGCCACCAATGACCTGCACTACACGCACGCCCACGACGCCACGGCCCACGCCGCGCTGCTCTGCGTGCAGTCGGCTTCGACGCTCGATGACCCGAACCGCTTCAAGTTCGATTCGGACGAGTTCTACCTGAAGTCTGCGAAAGAGATGCGGCACCTGTTTCGCGACCACCCAGAGGCCTGCGATAACACCCTGCTCATCGCCGAGAGGTGCGAGGTCAACTTCGAGCATCGCGACCTGATGCCGCGCTTCCCTGTGCACGATGGGGAGACGGAAGCGAGCTGGTTCGAGAAGGAGGTCGCGGTCGGAATGCTCCGCCGCTTCCACGGCGCACCGTCGGAGGCGCACCTCGCACAGGCGCAGTACGAGGTGGATGTCATCAAACAGTTGGGCTTCCCCGGTTACTTCCAGGTCGTGGCCGACTTCATCGCGTGGGCCAAGAGCCAGGGCATCCGCGTTGGCCCTGGGCGCGGTTCTGCAGCCGGCTCGATGGCCTCATACGCGATGGGCATCACGGAGTTGGATCCGCTGGCCCACGGCCTCATCTTCGAGCGCTTCCTGAACCCGGAGCGCGTCTCCATGCCCGATGTCGACGTCGACTTCGACGATCGTCGCCGGCCAGAGGTCATTCGCTATGTCACGGAAAAATACGGTGACGACCGTGTAGCCCAGATTGTCACCTACGGAACTATCAAGGCCAAGCAGGCGCTGAAGGACTCGGCGAGAGTACTCGGCATGCCCTACTCGATTGGCGAGAAACTCACAAAGGCGATGCCGCCGGCGATCATGGGTAAGGACATCTCCCTCGGGGACGTCACGAACAAAGACGCTGAGCGCTGGAAAGAGGCTGGCGATATCCGCGCCATCCTCGAAACCGATCCCGAGGCTGCGAAGGTCTTCGAAACCGCTCTCGGAATCGAGAATCTCAAACGCCAGTGGGGCGTGCATGCCGCCGGCGTGATCATGTCTGCCGAACCGCTGCTCGACGTGCTGCCCATCATGAAGCGCGAAGATGACGGCGCGATCATCACCCAGTTCGACCAGCCGCCGCTCGAATCCCTCGGCCTGATCAAGATGGACTTCCTTGGCCTCCGCAACCTGACGATTATCGAAGATGCCCTGCGCATGATCGAACAGGGAACGGGCTCGCGTTTGGTTATCGAGGACCTCGATCTCGATGCCGACCAGAAAACTTATGACCTGCTTGCCCGCGGTGACACACTCGGGGTGTTCCAGCTCGATGGTGGCCCGATGCGCGCGCTGCTCAAACAGCTCAAGCCGACGAGCTTCGAAGACATCTCGGCTGTCATCGCTCTCTATCGACCGGGCCCGATGGGCATGAACTCTCACACGAACTACGCTCTGCGCAAGAACGGTCTGCAGAAGATCGAGGCGATCCATCCCGAGCTCGAAGAGCCGCTGCGGGAGAGCCTCGGCATTACGTACGGCCTGATCGTGTATCAAGAACAGGTCATGTCGGTCGCCCAGAAGGTGGCCGGATTCACGCTCGGTCAGGCCGATGTTCTGCGTCGCGCGATGGGCAAGAAGAAGAAATCCGAGCTCGACAAGCAGTACGCAGACTTCGAAAAGGGCATGCTCGACAACGGCTATTCGACCAACGCGGTCAAGGTGCTGTGGGACACCCTGATGCCCTTCGCCGACTACGCGTTCAATAAGGCGCACAGCGCCGGCTATGGCGTTCTGAGCTATTGGACGGCGTACCTCAAGGCCAATTTCCCGGCCGAGTACA
>JAODLU010000118.1 GCA_025464125.1 Microbacteriaceae bacterium
CAGGTGTTCGAGATGCGCCACGTCGGCCTCGGCGACCTGCTCGAACGACTCGAACGACTGCGGCAGAAACTGAAAGCCGAGGGTCTGTTCGACTCGGCTCGCAAAAAACCACTTCCGTTCCTTCCGCACTGCATAGGCCTCATCACCGGTAAGGATTCGGATGCCGAGAAAGATGTGCTTCGCAACGCACAGCTGCGCTGGCCGGCAGTCGACTTTCGCGTAGTGCACACCCCTGTGCAGGGGGATCGCGCTGCTGCCGAGGTGACCGCGGCGCTCAAGGAGCTGGACGCTGACCCCCGCGTAGACGTAATCATCGTGGCGCGCGGTGGAGGCGATTTTCAGAACCTGCTGGTGTTCAGCGACGAGACGCTGGTTCGCGCGGCTGCCGCGTGTTCCACCCCGATCGTGAGCGCGATAGGGCATGAGGCCGATCGACCGCTGCTCGACGACGTGGCCGATTTGCGGGCATCCACTCCGACGGATGCGGCGAAACGGGTTGTTCCCGACGTCGCAGAAGAGCTGAGCAGGGTGCACCAGGCGAGGGCGCGAATCGGTGTGAGCGTCAACGGCCTGGTGCGCTCGGAGATCGCGAAACTGGAGCAGCTTCGGTCGAGACCAGTGCTCGCTGGCTCAGCCTGGCTCGTGGATTCGAGGGCGGAAGAGATCGGGCGCTACGTCGGGCGCAATGCCGAGCTGGTCTCGCTGCTCGTTGAGCGTTCCCAGACCCGCATCGTCGAACTCCGCGCGCAGCTGCGAGCGCTCTCGCCACAGCGCACGCTCGACCGTGGCTATGCCATCGCGCAACTGCCCGGCGGCGGAGTGCTGCGCAGTGCAAAAGATGCGACCACTGGCACACCACTCCTTCTCACCCTTGCGGTGGGTACTGCAAGCGCAACCATAACCGGCGCGACCGTGGCCCCCGGGACCGCTGGATAGAATCGAATCGTGGCACAGACTTCTCCCCCAGCCGACCCGAACGGCGATGTCTCGGAGCTCAGCTATGAGCTTGCGCGCGACGAGCTCGTGCGCGTCGTCACCGAGCTCGAGCAGGGCTCGGCAACGCTGGAAGAATCGCTAGCTCTCTGGGAGCGCGGTGAAGCCCTCGCACGCAGGTGTGAGCAGTGGCTCATCGGTGCAAAGGCCAGGCTTGACGCGGCTCGTAACGCCGCAGTCGCCGAATAACCGTGGCCGAAGGGGCGCGGCCACCGCGCATAGTTGCCGAGCTCGGGCGTCCTGAGACTCCGGATGAAACTGCGGCCCGCAAAGCTGAGAGCTCACGCAGGCACCGCACGAACCAGACCCTGAGAAACCTGGTTCTCGCCCTTGTCGCATCGCTCGCGATCGTGCTGTTCATCGTGCTGGTCATCGTGCGCCCCGACCAGCCCACCAGGGCGGCTGTGGACTACAAGGTGACGGCGGAGCAGTACCAGCCGGGCGTCAGCGAAAAGCTCATCGCGCCAGACCTTCCGAAGGGCTGGACTGCCAACGACGCTGGTCTCGACACCGGCTCCGACGATATCCGCACGTGGTCCATCGGATTCCTCACCCCGAGTGGCCAGTACATCGGCTTCACGCAGGGCATCGGCGCAAACGCAACATGGCTGTCGAACCAGGTTGAGCAGGCCCGATCGACCGGAGAGGTGACGGTTGCCGACGCTGACTGGAAGGTCTACGACCGGCGCGACACGAAAGACGCAGGCAATTTCGCCTATTCGATGACTCACGAGGCTGCAGACACCGGGCTCGCACTGCACGGAACGGCCACCCAGAAAGAGTTCCATACGCTCGCCGCGGCGGTCACGGCTGAACTGGAGGCGGGCACGCAGTGACAGACGAATTTCGCACGCCGTCGGCGGCCTGGCGCGAGATGGCGCGTGGCAACACCCGATTCGTGGCCGGCGAGCCGAGCCATCCGAGGCAAGACGTCGAACGCAGGGAGGCGCTGGTTGCAGCCCAGGAGCCGGCCGCTGCGCTCTTCGGCTGCAGCGATTCGCGTCTCGCCGCAGAGATCATCTTCGACAAGGGGCTCGGTGACCTGTTCGTCGTGCGGAACGCCGGCCAGATCATCTCGGAGTCGGTGATCGGCTCCCTCGAATACGCGGTGGCAGTGCTGCACGTTCCGCTGATCGTGGTTCTCGGCCACGACGAGTGTGGAGCGGTGAAGGCTGCGATCGACTCCGAAGCGGCGGATGCCGTTCCCCTCCCGCCGCATATCCACACCCTGATCGAGAAAATCGTTCCGGCTGTGCGGCGCGTGCGCGGCAGCGACCCGGAGCTGCCGGACTCGATCGAGGTCGGGCGCGAGCACCTGCGCGACACGGTTGCGGAGCTGCTCGAGAGCTCCGAACTCATCAGCGAGGCTATAGCCGAAGGTACGCTGGCTATCGTCGGCGCGAACTATCGCCTTCTCGAAGGCACAGCGGTTCCCGACATCATTGTTGGCGTCGTTTGACGCCCGTTCGCCCCGTTCAGCCACAACGAAAGTAGACACGACGCCGTGAGCACATCCCCCGAATACCGCATCGAACACGACACCATGGGCGAGGTTCGAGTGCCGATCGACGCTCTCTACAGCGCGCAGACCCAGCGTGCGGTCGAGAACTTCCCCATCTCCGGCAAGGGACTCGAGCCGGCGCAGATCGTGGCACTCGC
>JAODLU010000123.1 GCA_025464125.1 Microbacteriaceae bacterium
CCGAGTGATCTTCTTGGTCGTCTGGGCAGACTTGATCTTCTGCCGGTAGACCCGAAGTTGCGCTCCCATGTCCTGTTTCTTTCGTTAGTTGCGAGTCGTGCTGGTGTTGGTGGTGATCGCGAGCTGCGGGTTAGCGCTTCTGCTTGACGATCTTCTCCTGGTTGATGTCTTCGGGCTCAGCGGCCTGGAACTTCTCTGAACCGACAGAAGCGAGCGGCTTGCCCTCACCAGTCTGGAACTCCAGCTTGAACGAATCGACTGCCGCGTCAAGCGCTGCTGCGGTGTCGTCGTCGAGCACGTTCGTGTCGCGCAGGGTGTCGAGCACCTTCGTGTTGCGGGCGAGGTAGTCGTGCAGCTCGCTCTCAAAACGAAGGATGTCTTCGACCGGCACCTCATCGAGCTTGCCGTTGGTGCCCGCCCAGATGGAGACGACCTGCTTCTCGACGGGGAACGGCGAGTACTGGGGCTGGCGGAGCAGCTCGGTGAGACGGGCGCCCCTGGCGAGCTGGCGACGGCTGGCCGCATCCAGGTCGGACGCGAACATAGCGAAGGCTTCGAGCGACCGGTACTGGGCGAGCTCGAGCTTCAGCGTTCCTGAAACCTTCTTGATCGACTTGACCTGTGCGTCGCCGCCGACTCGGGAAACCGAGATGCCGACGTCGACCGCCGGACGCTGGTTGGCGTTGAAGAGGTCGGACTGCAGGAAGATCTGGCCGTCGGTGATCGAGATCACGTTGGTAGGGATGTAGGCCGAGACGTCGTTCGCCTTGGTCTCGATGATCGGAAGCCCGGTCATCGAACCTGCACCAAGCTCGTCGGAGAGCTTTGCGCAACGCTCGAGCAGGCGGGAGTGCAGGTAGAAAACGTCGCCGGGGTATGCCTCGCGCCCCGGCGGGCGACGCAGCAGCAGTGACACGGCGCGGTAGGCCTCAGCCTGCTTCGACAGGTCGTCGAAGATGATCAGTACGTGCTTGCCGCCGTACATCCAGTGCTGGCCGATGGCCGAGCCCGTGTACGGGGCGAGGTACTTGAAGCCGGCGGGGTCGGATGCCGGGGAGGCCACGATGGTGGTGTATTCCATCGCTCCAGCGTCTTCGAGCGCGCCCTTCACCGAGGCGATGGTCGAGCCCTTCTGGCCGATGGCTACGTAGATGCAGCGAACCTGCTTGTTGGTATCGCCGGATTCCCAGTTGGCCTTCTGGTTGATGATCGTGTCGATCGCGATGGCCGTCTTGCCTGTCTGGCGGTCACCGATGATCAGCTGGCGCTGGCCGCGACCGATTGGGATCATCGCGTCGATCGCCTTGATGCCGGTCTGCATGGGCTCGTGCACAGACTTGCGCTGCATGACTCCCGGAGCCTGCAGTTCCAGTGCGCGACGAGACTCGGCCTTGATGTCGCCGAGACCGTCGATCGGAGCGCCGAGCGGGTCGACTACGCGGCCGAGGAACGCATCGCCGACTGGCACTGAAAGCACTTCCCCAGTGCGGGTCACTTCGAGACCTTCGACGATGCCGTCGAATTCACCGAGCACGATGACGCCGATCTCGTTCTCGTCCAGGTTCTGGGCGAGGCCGAGGGTGCCGTCTGCAAACTTTATGAGTTCGTTGGCCATCACGCCGGGCAGGCCCTGCACGTGGGCGATGCCGTCAGCTGCGTCGATGACATAGCCGACCTCGGTCTTGGACGCGGAGCTCGGGTCGTAGGACTTGACGAAGTCCTTGAGCGCGTCGCGGATCTCATCCGGGCTGATCGTTACGTCTGCCATGTGGTTTTCCTTGTCTCAGCGAACCGTTGCCGGCTCGAGGTTTGTGGGCTCTCAGCGAGCCATTTCGCGTCGGAGGTCATTCAGTTTGCGGGTGACTGTGCCGTCAATCACGTCGTCGCCGACCTGCACTCGCAGTCCGCCGATGATTGCCGGGTCAACAACGAGGTTGATGCTGAGGTCCCGGCCATAGCTTGCAGCCAGGCCCTTCTGCAGGCGTGCGACCTGGGCCGGAGCCAGGGTCGACGCACTCGTCACCGTGGCGACAGACTTGCCAGCTTCATCCGCGACGATGGATGCCGCAGTACGCAGCAGTTCGCCGATGCGGCGGCCGCGCGGCTGCAACACCAGCTGGCGCACGATTGCGAGCGTCTGGCCTGAAGACTTCTTCGCAAGGAGCGCATCCACCAGGGCGGACTTCGCCTCGTCGGTGCCGCTCTTCGTGCCGATGGCCAGTTCCAGCTTGGCGTCGGAGGAGACCGCCTCGCCGAACGTAAACAGCTCAGCCTCTATATTCGTGGTCTTCGGGGCAGAAATCGCAGCGGCTCGAAGCCCGAGCTCCTCGATTCCGGCCAGCAGTTCACCGGGGCTCGACCAGCGGTGCGCGACTGCGACGTCGAGCACCTTCGTCGTCTTGGCTCCGAGGCTCTTGCCGAAGACGGCCGCGATGGCTCGCTGCTTCTCGGAAGGTTCCGTCGCCGTGTCGGTGAGGAGGGATCGCAGTTGGGACGATCCCCCGATCACGCGCGCGGCTGAGAAAAGCTCCTCGGCAGTGGCCAGGGTGATGCCGCTGGTCGCCGAGAGCTCAGCCCTCGACGCCGCGAGCGCTTCCCTGGTCGCTGATCCCATTTACTTTCCTGACTTCTTTGCCGTGGCTTCTGACGCTTCGAGGTCTGCGAGGAACTGGTCGACCAGGACCGCTGCCTTCTTGTCATCTGACAGGCTCTGGCCGATCACGCCTGACGCCAGGTCGATGGCAAGTGTCGCCACCTCTGCGCGAAGCGAAACAAGTGCTGCCTGGCGCTCAGCCTCGATAGAAGCTGAGGCGTTTGCAGTGATGCGAGCTGCTTCGACTGACGCCTGGTCCTTGAGCTCGTTCAGGATCTTCGTGCCGTCCTGGCGGGCCTGCTCACGGATACGGCCGGCTTCGGCGCGCGCCTCTGCGAGCTGGTCGGTGTACTTGTCCAGGGCAGCCGCAGCCTCGGCCTGTGCGATCTCGGCCTTCTTGATGCCGCCCTCAATGATCTCAGCGCGGTCGTCGAGCAGCTTCTTGAGGGAGGGCAGAATCTTCCACCAGAAGAACACGAGGAGCAGCACGAAGACGACCGCACCCCATACGAGGTCGGGAAGCTCCGGAATCAGCGGGTTGTGGGTCTCCCCCTCCGCTGCCGCTGCGAGAACTGCCGGGATCATTACTGGCCCGCGGTGAAGATGAAGTACGTGGCGATACCGATGAAGGCAAGCGCCTCGGTGAACGCGATACCGATGTACATGAGCACCGTGAGGCGACCCTGCAGTTCAGGCTGGCGTGCAACCGACTCGATGGTCTTGCCGACGACGATACCCACGCCGATTGCCGGACCGATGGCCGCGAGGCCATAGCCGATCGTCGCGATGTTTCCGCTCAGGGCGGCGACGGTGGTGGTGTCCACGTTGTGTTTCCTTCCGTGATGGTGAACCGGGCGGTTGCCCTGGTCCGATTAGTGCTCGTCAGCCAGCGCGAGCTGGATGTAGACGGTAGTGAGAAGTGTGAAGACGTACGCCTGCAATACCGCGACGAGGATCTCGAAGAGGGTGAAGACGATTCCGAACGCGAACGTTCCGATGCCGAAGAACTTGAAGAGCCCGTCAGCCTGGAAGAAGAAGAACGAGGTCGCCAGGAAGAACAGTACGAGCAGGAGGTGGCCGACGATCATGTTCATCAGCAGTCGGAGCGTGAGAGTAACCGGACGAAGGATGAAGGTCGACACGAACTCGATAGGAGTGACGATCAGGTAGAGCGGCAGCGGCACCCCTGGAGGGAACAGCGAGTTTTTGAAGAATGCGCCTGGGTGCTTCTTGACGCCGGCATAGATGAACGTGACGTACGCGATCACAGCCAGCAGCAGTGGCACGCCGATCACCGATGTGCCCGCAATGTTCAGCAACGGCACGATGCCCGTGATGTTCATGATCAGCACCATGAAGAAGATGGTGGTGAGCAGGGGAAGGAAGCGGCGGCCGTCTTTCTTGCCGAGAAGATCTTCTGCGATGTTGACCCGAACGAGATCAAGGCCCATCTCGGCCAGGCTCTGCATGCGGCCAGGCACGATGCTGCGTTTGCGGAGCGCAAGTGAGAAGAAGAGCACGATCGCGACGAGCACCAGGAGCCTGATGATCATGATGCGATTCAACTCGAACGGAGTACCGATGAACAGGATGGGTTCAGGGAAGAATTCGTTGATTGAAGGCCCGACAAAGCCCTCCCCCGAACCGCCGTCGTTGGCGAGGGGAAGGATCAGATTGAGAGCGTTAAGTAACAGCGCTGTCTCCAGAATCGGGGCATGAAATCACGCGGCGATGGAAAAGGGGGGCGTTCGCTCTCACTGTATCAGCGGAATCTCACCCGGGCTAATCGTCTGCCTATTTACCCTGATCAGCGTCCTTTATTGCCGCGGGGGCGCCGGAAACTACGCTGCGCGATGCCTCGAGATCACTCACATATGGCAATCGCGACCTCGCAATCACCACCACATCGACGACGAGCGTACCGATCACGGCCACGATCAGACTCAGCAGCAGCACGATGGGCTGGATCCACGGCTGGTTGCGCAGAAGCACGATCAGCACGAGAAACAGGATGAACTTCACTAGCCACGCACCCATAACGATGCCGAAGAACGCGATGCTCAGGAACTCGCCCTTTGCGACGCGCGTGGCGATCAGGATGCTCACGGACGTAATGCCGAGGAAGACAACAGCCATCGCCGTGCCGATCAGTGCGCTGGCGATGCCGATGCCTCCGGCAACGAAGTAGCCGACGATCGAGCCGACCACCGCGATCGCCAGCGCGAGGATGCCCCCGATCGTGAGGATGCGCTTCAGGATGGGTACTGCGCTCACGGTGTTTCCTTCGGTGGGTTTGCGTCGTTGCGGGCCAGGGCGTGGAGTGCGGCGTCTTCTGCCGCATCCAGCTGCGCGGTGTCTTCGCCTTCTTCGTCGATCGCGATCTCGTTCGACGCTTCATCGAGCGGGTCGAACCGGGCGGCGCCCGCCACCTCGGCCTCGCCAGGGCTTGCGAGTTGCACGACGGCTTCGACGGCCTTGCGCTTCGTGAGCGGCGAGAGCGTGTAGATCGTGCAGGCGATGAGGCCAACGAGAACGAAGGTCAGCGCCCAGACTGTCGGCAGGAAAAGGAAGAGCAGCAGGCCAGCCGAGACGACGGCTGTCCACGAGTAGAAGATCAGCACCGCGTGCACGTCTGAGTGACCCATATCGAGCAGGCGATGGTGGAGGTGCTTGCGGTCGGCGGTGAACGGCGACTTGCCCGCCCGAAGACGCCTGAAGACTGCCAGGCAGAAGTCGAGCAGCGGCACGACCAGGATCGCGAACGGCAGCAGGATCGGGATGAACGCGGGGAACAACTGGCGTGACCCGGTGAGCGAGCCGAGATCCACCTGGCCGGTGACGGAGATGGCGGAAGTTGCCATGAGCAGGCCGACAAGCATCGATCCGGCGTCGCCCATGAACAGCTTTGCCGGATGCCAGTTGAGAGGGAGGAATCCGACGCAGGCACCGATGAGTACGGCAGTGATGAGAGAGGCGAGGTTGAAGTATTCGGTTTGCGCGATCGTGTTCGCGAGGATGTAGCTGTAGATGAAGAAGACGCCGTTTGCGATGATGGCCACTCCGGCCACCAGCCCGTCGAGTCCATCGATGAAGTTGATCGCATTCATGACGAGCACGATGGCCAGCACGGTGATCAGGAGGCCTGCGTACGACGAGAGCACGAGCACTCCGCCGACCATCGGCAGGGTGGTCAGCTGCACTCCCTGCCAGGCCAGCACTCCGGCCGCGATGATCTGCCCGGCCAGTTTGGTGACCCAGTCCAGGTCCCAGATATCGTCGGCCACCCCGATCAGCACGATGATCAGCGCTGCGACGAGCAGGGCGAGCATGGGACCTGGTTTAGCGAAGACCAGATGGAACTGGGGAAGCTGGCTCGCAACAACGAAGGTCACCAGGATGCCGATGAACATAGCGACACCGCCGAGACGAGGCGTCGGGCGCTTGTGCACATCTCGTTCACGGATCTGCGGATAGAGGCGGTATTTCATGCCGAGCTTCGCGATCAGCGAGGACAGGCCGAACGTGAGCACCGCGGAGAGCCCGCCGGCGGCGAGGTAGAAGACGAACCTCATGAGGAAGCACCCCCCGCCGCAGCGAGCACTGACTCGATGGCGGCGTCGCCGATGACCCCGTGACGCACGATGGACAGCGACCCACCAGTCAGCAGTCCGGTTGCGTCCACAATCGTCGAACCGGTTCCCGCGCCCGCTTCGTACTCGCTGCCCGCTGGGCCGCCATCGAGGTAGACGCTCACCGAGTCGCCGAGCATCGCCTCGGCCTCGGCCGCAGTCATGGCCGCAGTCTGGCCGGTGAGGTTGGCCGAGGAGACGGCGAGTGGCCCTGTCTCCGACAGGAGTTCGAGCGCGTACTGGTTGTTCGGCATCCTGAGGGCAACGGTGCCCCTGGTCTCCCCAAGATCCCACTGCAGGGACTCACGCGCAGGAAGTATCACGGTGAGGCCCCCAGGCCAGAAGGCGGCGACCAGCGCACGAACCTCATCCGGCACCGCCTCGGCGAGTGCATCGAGTGTCGGGATGCCCGGAATGAGCACGGGCGGTGGCGCCTGGCGGGTGCGGCCCTTCGCCTCGAGCAGGCGCTGCACAGCCTCGGGATTGAACGCGTCGACCGCGAGGCCGTAGACGGTGTCGGTTGGGATGACGACTAGTTCGCCGCGACCTATGGCCACTCTCGCGAGCCGCATGCCCGTGAGAAGCCCGGCCTGTTCCGAGCAGTCGTAGATCGTCGCCATGTCACCAGCCATGCTAGCCGCGATTCATTTGGCGACCCTGGCTTGCCCCGGCGTGCGGCGTGAGTATGACATGTTGCCCACTTTGGTTACTTCTGCCGGTCTGGAGTTGCGGCACTATCCGCGCAGGCACGCGGGTGAGGCCCCGCATCCCTCCAAAGGAACCCCAGTAACCGGGCGGGGAGGGCATCCGATCTTGGTATTGACATGCCCTCCGCTTCCACTGGAAAGATCGAATGAAAGCATCCCTCGCGCGCCCATCAGACACAGCGACTGGCCTGATTGCGTGCCTCCTCCAGGAGTTGACAATGAAGTCAGTGAAGAAGTTCGCGATAATCGCGGCGTTCGCAGTTGCGCTTACCGCCTGCAGCACCACCCCGACCCCGGGCAAGACGGTAGAGAAGCCGCCTTTCAACATCCTCTGGGTCTCCGGCGTCACCGGCGCGCTCGCAAGCAATACCGAAGGCGAGAAGGAGGGCGCCCAGATCGCCATCGACGAGGTGAATGCCAAGGGCGGCATTCTCGGTCGCAAGATCGCGCTCGAAATAGTCGACGACAAGAGCAACCCGACTGAGGCCGTGACCGTGCTGCAGAAGAGGCTCGCCGCGGGCACGAAGCCCGACCTCATCCGCGTCGGCAACTCCAGCCCGGAGGCGCTGGCCATGCTTCCCATCGTCACCCGGGCGGGCATCGCCTCGTACACAGTCGGAGGCGCCGCCCTCCTCGACGACCCGAAGGCGTACCCACTCTTCAAAACTGTGAGTTCCGGGTTCACCCCTGGCGCCGACATCATCGAGAAGTACGTGCTGAAGATGAAGTACAAGCACCTCGTGGTCTTCATCCAGCAGGATGCCGCGGGTGACTCGGAGCTCGCATCCGCCAAATTGGCATATGCGGGCACCGGTGTGACGCTCGAAGAGGCGCGATACAACGCAGCCGACGTCGACCTGTCAGTGCCGTTCCAGCGGGCGATCCGCAACAATCCGGATGCCATCTACGCAGCCTGCATCGGCGCAACCTGCCCCCGTATAGTTCTTGCTCGCGGCTCTTCCGTCGGTGGTACCGACATCCCGATGATCGGTTCGATCGCCATGTCCAGTTCGCCTGGAGGCCTGGCGGCAGGGGTGCCGCCTGAGCTGATCAAGAACCTGTTCGCGGTCAGCTACACCTCATCGGTCAACCGGCCGAGTGCGCAGTCGCCCCAGTTTGCGGCCTTCTACAAGAAGCTGCTCAAGTACGGCACGCCGGCCCTGATACCCAACCCCGTCACCGGCTACGACGGAATCAAAATGTTCGCCGCCGCAGCTGAGCACGCCAAGTCGACGGATGGGGCGAAAATGATCGCCGCAATCGATGACATCAAGTGGAAGCCGGGCGACTTCATCACCTGGGGCAAAGGCACGGTGGACTACACGGCCAAATCGACCTTCCCCAAGCTGTCGGACGGTTCGCTGGTGATGTTCGGCATCGCGCCCCAAAAGGGTGGCCTGTACCCACCTGACAACATCTTCATTCCGTAAACACCCATGCAACAGGCCCGGTCACATCGCGGATCGGGCCTGTTGCATGAGCCGACAAGCTAGGGAGCAAGGCGAATGACCACCGAAAGCCGAATTGGCGCACTAGAGGCCAGGCTGCAGGCCCTGGTAGACGACCTCGAGATCAGGAATGTGCTCTCGCGGTACGGGTACTACGCAGACGCATGCCTCGACGAGGAGTACCTCGCGCTCTACACGGACGACGGCGCTATGGATCTCGCCATGGCAGGCGTCTACGCAGAGGCGCGCCGGTGGGAGGGCGCCGACGGGCTCCGCGACTTCATCACCGACCCCGCGGGAAGCCACCGGCCCGGCTACTACGGCCACACACTTCACCTCCTGAGCCAGAACGTGGTCGTCACCGTCAGCGGAGATGACGCGGTCGCGACCGGGTACTCGATAGTCCTGCGACAGGCGGAAACAGGGATCGAGACCATTGGCGCCGGAACCAACAGATGGACCCTCCGTCGTGAGCACGGCGCCTGGAAGATCAGCGAGCGGGTGAGGAGGAACGTCGGAACGCCCGAATCGCGCGAACTCCTGCCGCGCTGACTGCGGTCAGCGGTACTGCTCCGTTGCCCTGGTCGCCCGCAACTGTTTCACGCGTACCGCCCCGGGAATGCCCTGCAGGCCTGCGCTCCGCATCAGCCTCGACACCTGGCTTTCGCTCACCCGGATCCCCATGTGAATGGTGAGCTCGTCATGAATGCGCCGGGCCCCGTAGGTGCCCGCCGACGTCACATGTATTTCGCGGATGAGTTCGGACCGCCAGGTGCGACGCAGGGCAGAGGCCGAAGCGGTCCTCCTGCGGTACTTGTAATACCCGGGCGCGCTGACGCTGAGGATGCGGCAACAGACAGTCGGCGGCAACCCGGCATCGGCCAGAAGGTCGATTACCGGGTGGATTCTTTTGGGTGCGGTCGCGGCTCCCTCAACAACGGCGACGACATGCGCAGCACCTCGACTTCCCGTTCCAGCTCGCGAATGCGTTTGCGCGCTAAACGCAGTTGCTCGGATTCTGCTGTCGACAGGCCCGGAATTTCCGCCCGGTCGATGCGGCCCTGTCGAACCCAGTTGTGCAGGCCAGCCTCACTGACCTGCAGTTCGGCAGCCACCCGGCTGACGGGGTTGCCCGTGAGCACCATGGCTACGGCGCGGGCGCGAAATTCGGCGGGATATGGCCGGGGCATCAGCGATCCTTTCGGTGGAGCGTGCGGTGTGCGGGTTAGCGATCGAACGAGTCGTCGACCTTGACCAGGTGCTTGCCCGAACCTTTGCCGGCGAGAAGGCCGACCAGGGCATCCGGAGCGTTCTCCAGCCCTTCGGTCACCGTCTCGGTCGTGACGATCGACCCGGATTCGAGGGAACCACGCAGCTCAACCAGCGCCTGCTGGTGATGCCCTGTCAGTTCGTCGATGCGGAACCCGGTGAGCGTGAGCCCACGATCGAGCAGAAGACCGAAGTTCTTGTAGGCAAACGCTTCGCCGATTCCAGCCTGATAGCCGTCAAGCAGGCCGCACAGCGCGATCCGTCCCTCAGCGCTCATCCGGCCGAGGCCTGCGTCGAGAACCGCGCCGCCAACGTTCTCGTGGATTACGGACACACCGTCTGGCGTGGCCTCTTCAAGCTGCTGGAGAAAATCCGCCGACTTGTAGTCGACCGCAGCATCGAATCCGAGCGTGGAGACCAGCCACTCGCATTTCTCAGCACCACCTGCAATGCCCACCACCCGCGCACCGCGACTCTTGGCGAGCTGCCCGGCAACGCTGCCGACAGCGCCTGCAGCCGAAGAGACCAGCACGGTGTCTGAAGCTTCGACCTTCGCGGTGAGCACAATCCCGAGCCATGCGGTGATGCCTGGGCGGCCGAGGGGACCGAGGTGCACAGACAGTGGCTGCCCTGCAACCGGAGCGACAGCCACAAGTGCGCTGGCTTTCTCGATCGCGAAATCCTGCCACCCTCCCCAGCCGAGTACGAAGTCTCCAGCAGAGAACTTCGGATCGTTGCTCACCTCCACCACACCGACGGTCCTGCCCCGCATCGGGTCGCCGGCGCCCAGGCCGAAGACGCCGTTCAGGCCATTGGGCTCGCTGGTGCGATTCGTCATGATTTTTCGCATCACGGGGTCGACCGACAGGTAGAGGGTGCGCGTCAGTACTTCGCCGTCAGCGGGTTGCGCAAGCACATCGGTCGACATGCGAAAGTGCCCTGTCGTGAGGTCGCCATCCGGGGCTCGGTCGAGAAGCATCCTGCGCGTGCTGACTGTGCCGTTCAGTGCTGTTTGCTGCGTCTGCATTGGTTGCCCTTGTGTTGGTTGGGTGAACATGTTCATGGATGTCGCCGTCAGATCTCGCCGACGTCTGCAAGCCAGGCGACGACGAGTGGCAGCCCCTCCGCCACTCCTGCTGGCATGTGCCCCAGGTTTATACGCGTCTCCAGGTCATCGAATATTGGAACCGGCTTGGCGATCTCGGCTTCATAAGCGAAAGGGCCGAATTCAACGAGCACCGTCGGGTCTTCGGCTATCTTCGGTGCAGCTTCGACACGGTTCGGTACGCCAGCCAGCTCGCAGGCCATGCTGAGGAACTCGGGGAAGGTCTGTGCGTCGCGCTGGTCCCCCATGGCGAGATACGTTGCGCCAGGCTCGCCGAGCCGCGCCGCCAGCAGGGCGCGGGCAGCGACCTCGTGCCCAAGAACCCACCCCACGGTTATCGCTGGGTACCTGCGCAGTTCTCCCCGGATCGCGCGGATGATCTTGGCGTTCTGGCCTGCTGCTTCGACTGCTCGTTTGGACACCGGGGAGGGGCCGTAAATCGCTCCCGGAAAGACAGTCTGGGCGTGCAGGCCGCCGGCCGCCCTGCGTTCCAGTTCGAGGTATGCAACACGCTTTGTTCGCGTGTAGTTGCTGTCGGTTGGGCCTGGAGCCGACACTGGCGTGTGCTCGGTGAGCATGGAGCCGGCCTGCAGGATGGCGGTGGTCGAGATGGCGACTACCCGAGCGCCCGTTGCTTCTGCAGCATCGAGCACGTTAGTCATGCCACCCACATTGACCGCATCGTGCACTGCAGGGTCCTGGCTGCTGTACACGCTGCCAAGCACCGCAGCAGAGTGCACGATCACATCCGCTCCCTGGGCAGCGGCTCGCACCTCTCCAGCGCTTGCAATGTCCCCGTAATGCACCCGGACGCCCAGTGCCTCGAGTTGGCTGCTGTCGCTGCCTGACCTGACCAGGGCAATGACGTCATCGCCCTGCCCAGCCGCTATTGCGCACACATTCGCTCCGACGAGGCCCGTCGCGCCGGTGACCATGACGGTGGTCACCTCGGTCG
This sequence comes from Microbacteriaceae bacterium, assembly GCA_025464125.1. GTDB lineage: Bacteria > Actinomycetota > Actinomycetes > Actinomycetales > Microbacteriaceae > Lacisediminihabitans. The sequence goes on from JAODLU010000123.1 coordinate 11,707, forward strand.
CCCACACACGTGCTGGCCCATGGCGCCTCCGTGATCGTGGCGACTGCTGCGTCGGCACGATCGATGCTCATTCCAAAGATCCTCGTCGTTGATGGATCTCTAAAGAAAAGTATCCCCTTTAGGGTGCGATAGACAAGGAATGCATCAGAATTGAACGAATCAGCTCGCCAATCAAAGGAGATAGGCACATGTCCGAACACACGGATTTCACCGGCGGAGTGGCAGTTATCACGGGAGCGGGCTCCGGACTCGGGGCCGGGCTGGTAGACGAAGCGGTCAGTCGCGGCATGCGGGTGCTGCTCGCCGACGTGCATGGCGAAGGCATCGAAAGGGCTTCAGCAGCGCACAATGCCGCAGGGGCGGAGACAGCCGCGATGCAGGCAGACGTGCGCGACCCGCTACAGGTCGACGCCCTCGCCGACTACGCTTTCGGGCGCTGGGGCCAGGTCGACCTGCTGGTCAACAATGCCGGCATCGAGGCCCACGGTTACCTG
>JAODLU010000126.1 GCA_025464125.1 Microbacteriaceae bacterium
TAGGCGCGGTGGTCGAGATGACCGAAACGGTGAACCCCGACGACGGAACGCGTATCTCGTTCGAAGAAGTTGGGGAGGGACCGGCTATCGTGCTCGCCCACGGCTCCGTGCTGTCGCGCGTCATCTGGCGCGGACTGGGGTACACCAGAGCGTTACGAGAGCGCCACAGGGTCATCGCGGTCGACTTGCGGGGCCACGGCCGCAGCGGCAAACCGCACGGCGCTGACGCGTACGCGATGGACCTGCTCGTCGGCGACATCCTGGCGGTGCTCGACAGTCTCGACCTGCCAGCCGCCCACTACTTTGGCTACTCCCTGGGGGCGCGCGTCGGGTTCTCGCTCATCGATTCGATGCCGTCACGAGTGATGTCCTTCATCTCGGCCGGCGGAACCGCGTCCCCTCCGCGCGGCGGTGTCGATGAGGTGTTCTTTCCCGGCTACGACGCAACGCTGGCCGAGAGCGGCATGGCAGGGTTCGTCGACCGCTGGGGCGAACGGCTGGGAGCGCCGGTCGACGCGCAGACACGCCTCGCCCTGCTGGCCAACGATCCAGAGGCGATGAGGGGCCTGTTCGGTGCGCTCGAATCAGAGCCAGGCATTACGGATGCCCGGCTCGCCGAACTGCAGACACCGACGCTTCTGCTTGCCGGAACGAACGACCCCGAGCGACTGCTTGCCTCCCGCCGCGCCGCCGAGCTCATGCCCCAGGCCACCTTCGTGGAGCTTGCCGGGCGGGACCACGCAAACACGTTGCGGCCGTCAGCGCCCGTGCTCGACCTGGTGCTTCCCTTTCTCGCTCCGCTCGCTTGATTGTTGTCGTGACTACTGTCGTGACTGTAGTCACGACAACAGAATGGAGAGTGTGATGACGTACACGATCGATTGCACCGCGAGACTGGCCGGCGACGCGCAGTCGATCTGGGACACGTGGACTGACATGGCTTCGTACCCCAACTGGGATCCGCGGGAAGAAGAATTGCGCATTGACGGACCATTCGCCGTTGGCACTACAGGTTTTTCCAAGCAGGCAGGGCCGAGGGCCGGAACCACATTCGAACTCACGAGGGTCGAGCCGATCACGCGCTGGACTAACGAGTGCCCTCTGCCAGGGGGCAGGCTTGTGCTCGATCACTACATCGAGACCATGAGCGATGGGAGGGTTTCCGTGCTGAAGCGCTACCAGGTGCATGGCCCTCTCGAGATCCTGTTCAGGTTGTTCTTCGGCCGGGGCATCAGGGCGGGGGCGCCAGCGACGTTCGCGGCCCTCGAAGCCGAAGCCCTGCGGAGGACCTCGGTATGACTGAGCTGCGCGGGCCACTTGCGAGTCCTGGCTACTGGCTTCGCCGGGCAGCGCAGGACTGGCGGCGGCAACTGGGAGTACGCCTGCGCCCCCTCGACCTCACGCCGACGCAGTTCGATGTGCTTGCTGCGACCAGCTGGCTCGGTCGAAGCGGCACAAGCCCAACGCAGCAGGACATCGCAGACTTCTCGGGCAACGATCGCATGATGACGAGCAAGGTGCTCCGCACCCTCGAGACACGGCAACTGGTCGGCAGGACCCCTGACGGCACGGATGCCCGTACCAACCGCCTTTCGGTCACGGAGGCCGGGCGCGCGCTCGTAACAGGCGCGACGGCGATCGCGAGGTCGGTGGACGCAGACCTTTTCGCCGGACTCGGCGACGTGAATGGCCTTCGCGATCAGCTCATGGCGCTCGTCGAGGGTTGACTCGTCAGGCGAATGCGTTGACCCCGGTCAGCTCGGCGGAGACGGTCCACAGTCGAGCCGCATCTGCGCGATCAATGGCGTGGGCATCCACGCCGTGTATGCGCGCTTCCGGTGAGCCGACTTCCGTCGGCAGCGCGATGTCGCAGTCCTCGCAGTAGACGCCTCCCATGCCCTCGAGCGCCGGGGAGGTTGCTGCCCATATCGATGTCGCTGCGCCCTGTTGGGTCGACTTGAACCTGTCGCTGACGGTGCCGTCCTCGGTCATCCAGCCGGCCGCGATCATCTCTTCGCGGGGCAAGTGCCGTTGCAGCGGTGTCATGATTCCGCCGGGATGCACGGCGAACGCCCGAACGCCCTGATGCCTGCCGAGTTCGTCGAGCTGCACGGCGAAGAGGCTGTTCGCGGTCTTCGCCTGCCCATACGCGAGCCACTTGTCGTAGCCTTCACTGAACTCGAGGTCGTCAAACCGGATTCCGCTGCGCTTGTGCCCGGTGGAGGAGAGGGCGACAACCCGTGCACCGTGCCCGGCGACGAGGGCTGGCCACAGTCGGTTGGCGAGCGCGAAGTGCCCGAGGTGATTGGTGGCGAACTGGGACTCCCAGCCGTCGCCTACGCGTGCGAGCGGTGCTGCCATGATGCCGGCGTTGTTGATGAGCAGGTCGAGCGATCGGCCCGAAGCGAGAAATCGCTCAGCGAAACCAGCGACACTCGCAAGATCGGCGAGGTCCAGTTCATCCACCTCAACGCCTGCGAGGCCTGCAGAGTCGAGCACCTGCCGGGCGACCTCCGGCCTGCGTGCTGGCACTATCACGGTCGCGCCTGCCCCAACCAGCGCGCGAGTCGCCTCGAGTCCAATGCCGGAATAGCCGCCGGTGACCACCGCAGTCTTACCGCTGAGGTCGATTCCTGCCGCGACCTCGGCGGCGGTGCTCTTCGCCCCGAAGCCTGAGCCGATCGGTTGTTGCTGGGTGTATTCAGTGGTCATCGTCGACTCCTTGGTTTACGCGGGTGTTACCACTCCGCGGGCGTGTAGTCCTTGAGGAAGACGCCGGAGACGTCTTCGCCATCCTCGCCCCGCACAATCGGATCATAGACTCGGGCGGCGCCATCGACCAGGTCGAGTGGGGCGTGGAAGCCCTCCTCTGCCAGGCGCACCTTGGTTGGATGCGGCCTCTCATCGGTGATCCAGCCCGTGTCGATGCTTGTCATCAGGATGCCGTCTGTCTCGAGCATTTCTTTGGCGCTGGTGCGCGTCAGCATGTTGAGCGACGCCTTGGCCATGTTGGTGTGTGGATGCCCAGGCCCCTTGTACCCACGACCGAACTGCCCCTCCATTGCCGACACGTTGACGATGTACTTGCGCCGGGCATCCGACGCCGCCATCGCAGGTCGCAGGCGGGACACCAGCAGGAACGGTGCCGTGACGTTCGCGAGTTGCACCTCGAGCATCTCCAGGGGGTCGACCTCCTGCACGTGCTGGGTCCAGCTGTTCGAGTCGTGGTGGTCGGGAACCAGGCCGCCAGCGTCGATGGCCGTGCCTGCAGCCAGCCGGGCGAGGGATGACGACCCGGCCGCCATGGCGAGTTCGGTGAGTTCGGCCGCGCCCAGTCCGCCAGCGCTCGCGAGAATCGGGTGTGAGCCTACCGACGCCGCAAGCGCCTGGGGGTGGGCGTCGTTGGTGTGACCGAAGGTGAGCAGTTCGGGCAGCGGTCCGTCGGGCAGCGGCGCGGATTCGGCGTCGGCGAGCGGAGCGTAGGAGCCGGGGGAGCGGCGAACGGTCTGCGCAGCATTGTTTATCAGGATGTCGAGCGGGCCGGCCTCGATCATCGCGTCGGTGAGCCCAATCACCTGCGCCGGGTCGCGCAGGTCGATGCCGACGACGCGGAACCTGTGCAGCCAGTCGCCGGAGTCCGGAAGCGAGGCGAACCGGCGAACCGCGTCCCTCGGGAATCGCGTCGTGATGGTCGTATGTGCGCCGTCACGCAGCAGCCTCAGCGCGATGTACATGCCGATCTTGGCGCGACCGCCGGTGAGAAGAGCCGTGCGCCCGGTGAGGTCGGTGCGGGCATCCCGTTTCGCATGATTGAAGGCAGCGCAGTTTGGGCAGAGCTGGTGGTAAAAAGCGTCGACCTGGGTGTAGTGCTGCTTGCAGATGTAGCAGGGGCGCGACTTTAGGAGAGTGCCGGCGGTCGGCGAAGCGGTGGTTATGGCGAGCGGGATTCCGCGAGTCTCGTCGTCGATGCGGTCGGCAGCACCGGTGGCCGTTGCGGCGACGACTGCCCGGTCAGCGTCGGCGATTTCTGCTCGCTTCTCGAGCCTGCGGGTCTTTTTCACCGACTTGAACATGCGCGCCGTGGCGTGCCGAACAGTCACGAAGTCGGGGTGCTCCTCGTCGATCTCACCCATCGCCTCGAGCACCCGCAGTGTTGCAGCGAGGTCGGCTGGGTCGATGGGATGGTCTGAGGGCACACGAAATTCTACCGTCAGTCGCGGCTGGTCCGGCCGGGGTGCCGGTTCAGTTGGCGGAGGTGAGCTTCTCGCCAATCTCTGTGAACCAGTAGCTGGCACCCCTGGCGAGTGCAGGGCTTAACGGAACACGCGGCGTCTCGCCGGCGGCCAGGGATGCCGCGCGCTCAGCGTAAGAGGCGGCCATCGAAGCCTTGGCCGTCTCGAGCTGGTCTTCGGGGATCTCGTAGATGGCGAGGTAGCCGGGCGGGGAGTCGTCGACGCCAGCGGGGTGCACATCGTCCAGCCGAAAGCGCTGGCCAGTGGCGAAGCCGTCAAGGCTCACGATCTCTTTCAGCAGCAGGGTGTCATACCACTCGTTGAACTCGTCATCCCGTCCGTCGATCGCACTCGTCATCACCACAAGCAGATGGTTCGCCATTGTCTTCTCCTTCGAACCGGTCGTGCCATGACAGGCATCCGGACGCTGGCCGCTCGGCCTCGTGTGATTCCGAGAGTAGCGGGATGTGGCACGGTTGGACCATGGCCACCCAGCTCGTCGAGAGCATCCCAGCGACCTACGACCCGGATGCCGTCTATGGCTCGTTCGTGGACTGGGCAACGGGCCGTGGCCTCACCCTCTATCCGGCCCAGGACGAGGCGATCATCGAGATCGTCTCAGGAGCCAACCTTATTCTCAGCACTCCCACCGGCACCGGCAAGTCGCTGGTGGCCATTGCTGCGCACTTCGCCGCTCTGGCCGATGGCAGGAGAAGCTTCTACACGGCTCCGATCAAGGCTCTGGTGAGTGAGAAATTCTTCGCGCTGGTCGAGATCTTCGGGGCCGCGAACGTGGGCATGGTGACCGGCGATTCGAGCGTCAACGCTGATGCCCCGATCATCTGCTGCACGGCTGAGATCCTGGCGAACCTCGCACTTCGCCATGGCGCTGGCGCCCCCGTCGACCAGGTCGTGATGGACGAGTTCCACTTCTACTCCGACCCCGAGCGCGGCTGGGCATGGCAGGTGCCCCTGCTCACGTTGCCGAAGGTGCAGTTCATCCTGATGTCGGCGACACTGGGCGACGTCGACTGGCTCGCGAAAGACCTCGCCGAGCGCAATTCGCGCGAGACGGCGGTTGTGACCGGCGTCGACCGGCCAGTGCCCCTGCACTACTCATACGCGACGACCCCGGTGCACGAGACCGTCGAAGACCTGCTGCAGACCAGCCAGGCGCCGATCTATGTAGTGCATTTTTCCCAGCTCGCGGCCCTGGAGCGGGCCCAGGCGCTGACGAGCGTGAAGATCGCAACGAGGGAGGAGCGAGACACCATTGCCGAATTGATCGGCGATTTTCGCTTCACCACCAATTTCGGGCGAACCCTGAGTCGCCTTATTCGCAGCGGTATCGGCGTGCACCACGCTGGGATGCTGCCCAAGTACCGCCGACTGGTCGAGCAACTCGCGCAGCAGGGTTTGTTGAAGGTCATCTGTGGCACCGACACCCTGGGCGTCGGCATCAACGTTCCGATTCGCACGGTGCTGCTCACCGCCCTGACCAAGTTTGACGGAACGAAGATGCGGCAACTGAGCGCGCGGGAGTTTCACCAGATCGCCGGTCGTGCAGGTCGGGCCGGCTATGACACCGCCGGAACCGTCGTCGTGCAGGCGCCGGACCACGAGACCGAGAACGCCCGCCTGCTCGCGAAGGCTGGTGAGGATCCCAAGAAGATCAAGAAGATCGTTCGCAAGAAGGCGCCTGAGGGTTTCGTCTCATGGGGCGAGCCGAGTTTCCACCGTCTTGTTGCAGCCCAGCCCGAGACCCTCACTTCGAGCATGCGGGTGAGCCATGCCATGATCCTCAACGTGATCGGCCGCGGTGGCCTGCCGTTCGACGAACTTCGCGAACTGATAGAGAACAATCACGAGCCGAGGCCGCGCCAGCTGGAACTCGCACGCCAGGCCCTCTCGATCTACCGCACCCTGCGCACAGCCGAAATAGTGCAGCAGTCGGCGGATGGCGCGATCACTCTCACCGTCGACCTGCAGGCCAATTTCGCGCTCAACCAGCCCCTCTCACCGTTCGCGCTCGCCGTCTTCGATCTCCTGAAGGAGGACAGCCCGAGCTATGCGCTCGACATGATCTCTGTGCTCGAGGCCACCCTCGACGATCCGCGGCCCGTTCTTTCGGCGCAGCAGTTCGCCGCGCGGGGGGAGGCGGTGGCCGCCATGAAGAGCGAGGGCATCGAATACGAGCAGCGCATGGAGTTGCTCGAGGAGGTGACGCATCCGAAGCCCATGCAGGAACTGCTCGATGCAGCGTTCGAGACCTACCGTGCATCCCAGCCGTGGGTTGGCGACTTCGAGCTGAGCCCGAAATCCGTCGTGCGCGATCTTTACGAGCGGGCGATGACCTTCAACGACTACATAGGTTTTTACAAGCTGGCGAGGTCGGAAGGCCTGGTACTGCGCTACCTCTCCGACGCATACAAGGCCGCCAGGCAGACGATTCCCGATGACGCCAAGACCGAGGAACTGCTCGACCTGATCGAGTGGCTTGGCGAGCTGGTCAGGCAGGTCGATTCGAGCCTGCTGGATGAGTGGGAGGAGTTGATCAACCCCTCAGCGGCCCCTGGCGTCGAGGCGCCGCTCCTGCCACCAGCGCCGCATCACGTCACCACCAATGCCCGTGCCTTCCGCACGCTGGTGCGCAACGAGCTCTTCCGCCGGGTGCAGCTCGCCGCTCTCGAGAACTACGAAGAACTGGGTGAGCTGGATGCCGCTGCCGGCTGGGATTCCGACGCGTGGGGAGACGCGATGGACGGCTACTTCGATGCGCACGATTCGCTCGGCACAGGCGCGGATGCCCGCAGCTCGGCGATGCTCATCATTGAGCAAAGCGCGGCTGCATGGACTGTCAGGCAGATCTTCGACGACCCAGCTGGCGACCACGACTGGGGCATCTCGGCCACCGTCGATCTCGCTGAGTCGAATGACGCCGGTACCGCTGTCGTTCGGGTGACCGCAGTCGGCATGCTGTAGCCGCCTGGCGCTTAGGCCTGCGCCCCGGACTGAAACTGACGACCGGCGATGCGCCTCTGCGCCACGAAGCCGACCGCAGCCACCACAAGCGTCACAGCGCCGTAGCCGATCACCGTGTCGAGCAGGCCGAACGGTGCGATGAGCTGGCCGGCAATGAGAGCCGGCACGCCGAACGCCAGGTAAGCGACGAGAAAGACGGCGGCGAACAGCTCGGCCCGCTGGTCGGCGCGCGCAAGCGGCCCGATGATCCGAAGCGCGCCGGAGAAGGATGCGCCGAACCCGACCCCGCCGACGGCAGCGCCCACGAACAGCAGCGGCAGCCATCCCACGACGATGCTGGTCACGATGATCGCCACTCCGATAAACACGAGAAGGGTGCCGAGTACCGTTACCCGCCGTGCAATAACGCGACCCAGGAAGAGGCCGGCGACCGCGGCGGCAGCGGGTTCGAGGAAAGCCGCGAGGCCGTTGACCAGCCCGCTGTCGATGTGAAACACCTCCCGAATGACCGATGGTGCCAGTCCCAGAAAGAGGCCGGCCAGCATCCACGCAGCTACGTGCACCGGAATGGATGCCGCGAACTCGGGCCGCGCCTCTGCAGGGATCGACAAGCGGGGCACGAGTGATGCACGCACGCCGGGTCGGGGGGTCACGGTTTCGGCTGACAGCACGACTACTGCGATGCCGAGGATCATTACGAGCGACAGCGCGCTGAAGATGATCACGTTGGGAATGAGGCTGAACTGCACAGCGAATCCGGAGGCCAGGGCGCCGAGGGCGAGACCGGCGGCTGGTGCGGTGCCGCCGACCACCGCGCCGAGCTTCTTGAAGCGATCGGGGGCGAGCTCGACGATGGACGCGGTGAACGCACTGCTTGCAGCACCGGTCGCGATGCCCTGGATGGCGCGTGCGGCGATGATCCAGCCGATGTTCGGCGCGAAGACGAACATGACCATCGCTGCGAGTTCCACGACCAGGGCCCCGATCAGCACTGGCCGGCGTCCGATGTGGTCTGAAAGCGATCCGGCCACGAGGAGGGCGAGCAGCAGGCCAACGGCGTAGGTTGCGAATGCAACGGTGAGCACCCAGGCGGGGAAGGCCCAGCGCTCTTCGAACAGTACGAAGAGCGGCGTGGGTGCCCCGGCAGCCAGGTACATGCCAACGAGCGCAAGGGCGGTTCCGGCGAACGCCGCAGTCGGCGGAAGGCGCAGTACCTGCGGGACGGGGGATGCTGGTGCTGAAGACATGAGGTTCCTAACGCAAAAGGGTTTGCTTTACGGAAGGTACAAGGCACAGGAGCTAAATGCAATTCCCATTGCTTTAGAATTAGTTTATGGAAATCCAGCACGCGCCAGCCAGACGCACAGGGGGCAGGAGCGCATTAGTGCTAGCCGCTGTGCGCTCAGCACTCGAAGAACTCGTCAAAGAAAAAGGCAGCGAGTACGTAACCGTGCCCATGATCGCAGAGCGCGCCGGAGTGAACCCGTCGAGCATCTACCGCCGCTGGGGGGACCTGCCGACGCTGATCAACGAGATCGCCACCTATCGGCTCGATCCCGCCCGCCCCCTGCCGGACAGCGGCGATCTTCGGCAGGACCTGCTTGCCTGGGCGGGAGAGCTCGTCACCCACTACAGCATCCCGGTCAACGCCGCCCTGCTGCGTGCGGGCGCAGCGACAGCCGGCGAGCAGGAATCCGATTGCCTGCGCAATCGCCGAAGCGAGGCAGTGATGTTCGTCGAACGCGCCGGAGCGGTCATCGGCAGTGACGAGATCATCGACCACATTGTCGCGCCCGTCATTTACCGGGTGATCTTCGCACCATGGACCCTGACTGGCGAAACTGCCGCAGGACTTGTCGAACAACTCTTCTCGCGCACGCCATAAAGTCAGCACATGACAACTGGCGAGGCGCGGGATGGCGAAAAATCCCGCACCCGACGCGGCATCACGTGGTACGGGAGCCGTGCGGAAGTAGACGGGCTCGCGCTCGTTGCTAAGAGGTTCGCGGGGCCGGCGGATGCCGCATCCGGACCATTCGTGCTCGTGCACGGGATCGGCGTCTCCTCGCGCTACTTTCACCCGATGGCGCAGCAACTCGCAAAGCTCGGGGAGACCTGGGCTGTCGACCTGCCAGGGTACGGAGCCGCACCCAACCCGAAACGACAGGTCAGCATCGCCGAACACGCTGGAGTGCTAGCGGGCTTCCTGCGCCAGGCCGGCATCGAGAAACCGACGGTAGTCGGACATTCGATGGGCAGCCAGGTCGTCTCCCGCTTCGCCGTCGACTTTCCTCACCTGAGCGATCGCATCGTGCTGATGGCTCCGACAGTAGATCCCCGGCACCGCACTTTCGGCGCGCAGGCGCTGCGCCTCGGCGTGGATGTGACGCGTGAGTGGCCAATTGTGAACGGCATCGTGTTCACCGATTACATGTTTCGCTGCGGGATTCCCTGGTTCATCCGGCAGCTTTCACCCCTGCTCGATGACGTGATCGAAGAGCGCCTGCCCAGGCTTTCGCAGCCGACCCTGGTGCTGCGCGGCGACAGGGACCCGATCGTCTCCCGCGAGTGGGCAGAGGCCGTGACAGCACTGTTGCCTCATGGCGAATTCGCGGAAGTGAAAGGGCCGCACATCGTCATGTACACCGATCCCGTGCGCACTGCCGAGCTCATCGCCGGCCACGCGGCCCGCGAGTAGAGTGCCGACAATGATGCCGCTGAGGGTGCCGCGAAAGCCCGCGGCATGAGCAGGATCGGTGACATCGGCGCAGTGGTCGTCGACCGTGGCTACCAGCTGCGTGAGCAGGCGCGGCACCTGCTGCGGGGCGGTGACCTGCACGACAGGTATTCGACCGGTGACGGGGCTCCCGTGCTGTTACTGCCTGGCGTGTACGAAACATGGCAGTTTCTACGACCCGTTGCCGATCACCTTCATGCGCTCGGGCACCCGATTCACATCCTGGCCCAGCTCGGTTACAACAGGCTCACCGTCGTCGACTCTGCTGCTCTCGCGCAGCACTACATCGACCAGAACGACCTCCACAGCGTGGTGCTCATGGCGCACAGCAAAGGCGGGCTTATCGGCAAACACATGATGGTGACGGATGACACCGGCGGCCGGGTTGCGCGTCTCATCGCTGTCAACAGCCCCTTTGGCGGTTCGTCGCTCGCACGGTATGCGCCAGTGCGCACGCTGCGCGCTTTCCTGCCCACCGATGCCACGGTGATGACGCTCGCGGCGAACCTTGCAGCGAACGCGCGTATCACCTCCATCTACAGCAGGGTCGACCCGATCATCCCGAACGGCAGCAGGCTTGAGGGTGCGGTCAACATCGAACTGCCCATGGTCGGTCATTTCAGACCCCTTGGGTCGCCCCTGCTCTTTGATGCGGTCGATGGCGCTGTGGGTCACCAGAGGTAGAACAATGGGGGGAATGCAGAAGCACGAGAAGCTCGTCCTCGCAATCGCGATCCTCGCCTCAACCGTCTCATTCCTCGACGGTTCAGTGATCACCGTGGCGCTGCCCGCCATCATGCGGGAACTCGGCGGTGGCCTGAGCACGCAGCAATGGGTATCTGACGCTTACCTGATCACCCTCGGCTCGCTGATTCTCGTTGCCGGGTCGCTTTCCGATGTCTTCGGCCGAATTGTGGTGCTGAGGTGGGGGCTCGTGATCTTCGGCGTCGCTTCGCTGGCATGCGCGGTCGCGCCAACGGCGGAGGTGCTGATCATCGCACGCGGTGTGCAGGGCATCGGGGGAGCGCTGCTCGTTCCGAGTTCGCTCGCGCTGATCCTGTCCAACTTCCGTGGTCCGGCCCAGGCCAAAGCGATCGGAACATGGACTGCTGCCACCAGCGGGTCATTCATTGCGGGGCCACTGCTCGGCGGATTGTTCGTCGACTTTCTTTCTTGGCGATGGGTCTTCGCCATCAACATCCCGATCATCGCGGTCGTGCTGGTGCTGCTGTTCGTGCTTCGCCAAAAAGACGTGCGGCTCGAGGGCGTTTCGATCGACTTTCCTGGAGCGATTCTCGGCGTGTTCGGTCTCGGGCTTCCGGTCTTCGCGCTCATCGAGTTCCAGAACTTCGGCTGGGGCAATCCGCTCATCTGGGGCTCGCTCACGATCGGGATACTCGCGCTGGCGGCCTTCTACTGGCGGCAGCGGGTGGCGAAGCAGCCCATGGTGCCCCTTGCGCTGTTCCGGGTGCGCAACTTTGCAGTCGGCAACGTCTCGACCCTCCTCATCTATGGCGCCCTGTCGCTCGGCGGCTTCATCCTCGCGGTGTTCCTGCAGCAGGTCGGTGGCTACCCTGCCACCTTCGCCGGCATCGCCATGCTGCCCGTCACGATCATCAGCCTGCTTGGATCGACATTCATCGGCGGACTGGCTGGCAAGTACGGTCCACGCCTGTTCATGACCATCGGCCCAATCATCGGCGGAGCCGGGTTTCTCTGGTACCTCACCATGGACACCACGCCCATCTACTGGACCCAGGTGCTGCCCGGGGTGTTGCTTTTCGGCGTCGGTCTTACGATCACCGTCGCGCCCCTCACGAGCGCGATCCTCGGCGCCATCGACGAGAAGCAGTCAGGCATCGCGTCCGCCATCAACAATGCGGTTTCGCGCATCGCGGGGCTCATCGCCATTGCCATGCTCGGTCTCATCATCGGTTCGAAGCTCGACCTCGGCGGGTTCCACCGCACGGTCATCGTGACTGCGTGCCTGCTGTTCGCTGGCGGTGTGGTTTCGTTCGCGGGCATCCGCAACCCGAAGCCAGGCGACAAGCCAGTGGCCGTTGCCGTGACGCAGGATGCTGGCAGCTAGGCGAGCAGGCGCTGGCCGCTGAAGGCGAGCATCACGACGTTGACGATCGCTGCGGCGATGATCAGCTGGAAAAGCAGCCGGGTCGGTGGCCTGCGCAGCGCGATGGCCACTGCCGCCGCAAGCAGCAGGGTAAGAACGAGCCCGACAACCTGCAACACGGTCTTGTCTCCGCCCGGCCCAACGAACGCAAGCACCGCGGCCACAGCGAGAACCGCCCAGATCACGACACCCGACGCCGTGCGCCCGAGACGGTGTGGCAGGCCCCTTATGCCCGTGCGACGGTCGTCCTCGAGGTCGGGCAGCACGTTCGCGAAGTGCGCAGCCACCCCGAGCATCGCGCCGAGGCCGAGCGCCCAGGGTGCGGCGATGGCAGCATGGGGGCGAGCCAGCGTGACGATCATCGGCAGCAGCCCGAAGCTCACGATGTACGGCACGACCGAGAACGGCGTGTTCTTGAGCCCCGCGTTGTACGCCCAGGCCGAGGCGATGAAGACGGCCTGGGTGAGCGCGGCCCAGCCGCCGAGGGGGAGGGCGACGACGATCGAGGCGGCCGCTGTCGCGAACGCGGTGTTCCGCACGAGTGTCGCGGAGACCAGCCCCAGTGCCACCGGCTTGTCGGTGCGGCCCACCGCGCGGTCGCGCTCGGCGTCGATCC
>JAODLU010000149.1 GCA_025464125.1 Microbacteriaceae bacterium
TGCCGAGCCCGAGTTGGCCATGAATGACCATCCGGTCGATGGATCGGCGCGGCTCAATTCTTCTACGACCTCGACGAAGGTGACGATATGGGCACCGGCCCCGCCGAATTGCTCGGGGAGGCCCAGCTTGTAGAGGCCGGAATCGATGATCGTCGCGAAGAGATGGTCGGGCATGTGACCGAGCGCATCGGTCTCAGGAATCGTGGCTTCGATGACCTCGCTGAGCGAGCGAGCGACAGCGAGAGCGGTCTCACGATCCTTCAGTGCTGAAACGTCCATGTTTCACAACTCTTTCGTCATGCCAAGATTCTGCTTTCGATCGTAGGGTCGTGAAATGCCTACGCCTAATCTCATCTCGTGCGGCGAGAATAGAAGGCCTTTGGTTGGCGGGGTGTCGCATTTAGTTGTCACGAGCGTCGCTACAGTTGTCGTGTGGCCATCATTCCTGATCCTAGAACCACCACTCTCGGTCGCCGATTTCGCGCAGCCAGGCTGTTCGCAGGCATAGAGCAGGCGCAACTCGCGCACGAACTCGGGGTCTCACGCCAGACGATCAGCAACTGGGAGACCGGGCGCAACGAGCCGCCAGCTTCGGCGATGATCCGGTGGGCCAAGGTCTGCGATGTTTCGCTCGACTGGCTCGGGTTCGGGAATGTGCCCAGAACCGAGGCGTTTGAGCCTCCGACGTCCTTCGGGCTGTACTAACCTTGGGCTCCAGCATCATGAGATTTGATCGAAAAAGCTGGAGTCACAGTGTGGGAGCTGTTCGCGTGGTTCATGCGCCCGATCATGCGCGCCTGGGTGGCGACAGTGGAGATCGGTCTCTCTGGCGTTCCTCGACCACACGACGAGCCTCGGGCTGTAGCTGCCGGCCCCGACAGTGACCAGGTCTTGCTCTTCGGCACGGGACCTTCGGTTGGCTGGGGGGTTCTCAGCCACGATCTTGCTCTCGCCGGCGCTCTTGCGCGCGCTGTTTCCGCGCTAACGGGCAGAGGCGCCGAAATCGACGTCATCGCCGATCCGCGCATGCCCATGGGGGACACAGTAGAAAGATTGAGCGCCACCGAACTGTGGCGCTACGACGCCATCGTGCTAACGCTGGGTTTCAACGAGGCGGTGAGGCTCATCTCATTACGATCATGGCGCGACCAGCTGCAGTCGCTTCTTGTCTTCATCTTTGACGCTGGGGCCACAGGCACGCGTGTTTTCGTACTCGGTGTGCAGCCGGTACGACGGGTAGAGCCATTCGACGCGCCATTCGGATCGATCGCGGCGAGGCACGCGAAGCACATGAACGCGATCACCGTCTCGGTGTGCCAGAGCTTCACTCGGGCAACCTATGTGCGGTTCGCGCCGCCACGAAGCGAATCTCCAGGTCGTCATCGCACTCCGAGGGACTATCGCCAGTGGGCAGGCATCATCGCTGGCGAGATGGCTCCGGTGCTCGATGAGCCCGGGGCACGTTGAAGGTAGTCGGCAGCGCAGTCAGCGCAGCAGACCGAAGAACGATCGGATGTCCGGCAGCAGCAGCCCGGACTGCTCGAGTGCTGCGAAGTGACCGCCGCGTGGCATCTCGGTCCACTGGCGCAGGTCGGAATATCGGCTCTCCACCCATCGCCTGGATGCCGGGTAGATCTCGCGGGGAAAAGCAGCGACGCCGGTGGGTACGGTGATGGGGGGGTATGACGTGCCGTCGGGGTCGCGCCGTGCCTCGTAGTAGAGCGCAGCGGCCGATGCGACGGAGTCGGGAGCCCAGTAGAACATCAGGTTCGTGATGAGGTCGTTGCGGCTGAACACCGATTCGATGTCTCCGCCGCAGTCGCTCCAGCTCTGGAACTTCTCGATGATCCATGCTGCGAGCCCCGCAGGTGAGTCGGTCTGGCCGATCGCCAGCGACATCGGCTTCGTGCCCTGGGTCATGGAGTAGCCACGCTCGTTCGCGGCGAAGATGTTGCCCCGTTCGATCATCGCCTTCTCAGCGTCGGTCGCGTCGACACTGAATGCCTCTGGATCGAACAGCCAGCCGAACAGGGGCATATTCGTGTGCAGGCCCAACACGGTCTCGGGATGCAACGATGCGAGCTTCGCCCCGATGACCGCACCCCAGTCGCCGCCCTGCACGCCGTAGCTGGCGTACCCGAGCTTCTCTGTCATGAGGGTGTTGAAAGCCTCGGCCGAGCGGGTGACACCCCATCCGGATTCCGCCGGCTTGCCACCGAATCCGTAGCCGGGCAGCGAAGGCATGACAACGTCGAACGAAAGGCCGTTCTCATCCGGCGTCGTGAGCGGTTCAAGAATGTGGCGAAACTCGGTGACCGATCCTGGCCAGCCATGCAGCAACAGCAGCGGCACGGGATGTACCCCGGTTCCAGCGACCTTCCAGACGTGAAGGTCGAGCCCGTCGACCTCGACGAGGAACGGTTCGAAGCTGTTGAACCAAGCCTCGTTCGCGCGCCAGTCGTATTCGTCTGCCCAGTAGGCGCAAAGCTCGCGGATGTAGTCGAGGCTTGCGCCGTCTGTCCACGGTTCCCGGGGCAGCTGCTCGGGCCAGCGAATAGCGTGCAGCCTGGTGCGCAGGTCGTCGAGCACCGATTCAGGCACGGCAATGGGTGCATGGCGCAATTGTGCATTGTTCGGGGTCGTCGTCGACATGATCCGCCATCTTGTTTCGGGGCGCGCGGGGAGGCGGCGCCGTGTTCACCGTAGCAAATAGGCTGTGGCCATGACCGAGCAGGATGTCGCGATCGCAGTAGCCCAGTTCGCGCCGACAGCTGACCCGCTCGCCAACCTCGCCGTGATGCGCGGTCTCGCCACGGACGCTGCCGCAAAGGGTGCCACGCTCGTGGTCTTCCCTGAGTACTCGTCGTCGTTCACGCCGGAACTCGGCGCGCACTCTGTTGCTGCAGCAGAGCCGCTGGACGGCCAGTTCGTCGCCGGCCTTTCGGCCATCGCAAAGGTGCTCGGCATTCACCTGGTCGCCGGCATGCTCGAGACCACGGGCGATTCCTTGCGCCTCTCGAATACTCTCGTCGTGCTCGACCAGCACGGGGCGCTCGTGGCCAAGTACCGAAAGCTGCACCTCTACGACGCGTTCGGGCAAAAGGAAAGCGACTGGGTGCTGGCCGGCGCTGTCGAAGAGCCTGAAACCTTCGCGTTCGGGGGCTTTACCGTCGGCCTGCAGACCTGTTACGACATCCGCTTCCCCGAGGTCACTCGACGACTGGTGGATGCAGGGGCCGATCTCGTGCTGCTGCCGTCGGAGTGGGTGAGGGGTCCGCTCAAAGAGCAGCACTGGCGCACGCTGGTCACCGCACGGGCGATCGAGAACACTGTCTACATCGCCGCCGCCGACCAGGCACCGCCGATTGGAGCTGGCAACAGCATGATCGTCGACCCCATGGGCGTCGAGCTCGTCACCATCGGCGAGGCGACTGCAGTGGCCATCGCCTGGATCTCGCCCGCCAGGGTCGCGGAAGTGCGCGCCGTGAATCCTGCCCTCGGCCTGCGCCGTTTCGGCGTGCACCCACGCTGAAACGCTGCGCGCCACCGTAGAGTGGTGGGACCATATTTCTTCGGGGGACAGCGCATGGTGGAGCAGCCGTTCAGGGTGATCGTGGTCGAAGACGACCTCGATGTCGCCTTCTATACGAAGACAGTTCTCGAGAAGCGGGGCTGCATCGTGCAGACCATCTCGGATCCCCTCCTTGCGAGGGCCGCCATCGGGGAATTCGAGCCGGATGTCGTGATCACCGACATCGAGATGCCCGGCCTCACCGGCCTCGACCTGCTTGCCCAGGTGCGCGCGGAACGACCGGGAATGCCGGTCGTGGTTATGACCGCCCACGTCTCGGTCGACTATGCGGTCGGAGCGCTTCGCGGCCAGGCAGACGAGTTCCTCACAAAACCTGTTGCCTCTGCAGACCTGATCTCCGTGGTCACCAGGCTGGCCAGCGAATTTCGGCGGGCGAAGGCCCAGACCCCGGCTCCCGAAGTGGTGCTCGCCATCGGCGCGCATCCTGATGACGTGGAGATCGGGGTTGGCGGCATCCTTGCGGCACATCGTGCTGCGGGCGACATCGTTACCATCCTCACCCTCTCGCGAGGCGCCAGGGGAGGGGAGGCGAATGACCGCCAGCACGAGTCCCTCGCCGCAGCCGAACACATCGGCGCCCGTCTCTTTCTCGAAGACCTGGTCGACACGCAGATCAGCAATGCAGACCCGACTGTCGGCATCATCGAGCGTGTTGTGCGCGAAATGAACCCGACCATCATCTACACGCACAGCAACCACGATCGACACCAGGACCATCGTGCGGTGCACGACGCGACGCTCGTCGCGACCCGCAACGTGCGCACGGTGGCCTGTTACCAGAGCCCATCGGCAACAGTCGATTTTCGGCCAAACCGTTTCGTCTCCATCGACGGGTTCACCGACACCAAGCTCGAGCTGATCGCCTGCTTCGTATCGCAGGCCGACATTCGTGACTATCTCGAGCCGGACTTCGTGCTCGCCACGGCGCGCTACTGGTCACGTTTCGGCGCGGGCGAGAACTGCGAACCGCTCGAGATCGTGAGGGAATCCGCAGACGTCTCGGTGTCACGCAGCGATATTTCGGCGGCCGTACGCGCAGAGAAGCGCAGGGCCGCGGCCGAGGGCGGGGCGGTTTCGTGACGCGAGTGCTCGTAACCGGGGCCGGCGGACCTGCCGGCGTCGCGGTCATCCGATCGCTGCTGAAACGGCACGACACAGAGGTGTTCAGCGCGGATATGGACGGCTGGGCAAGCGGCCTCTACCTCGTGCCCGCTCCTCAGCGCCGCATAGTTCCACGCGGAGACGCCGCAGATTTCGTCGACGAACTCATGCGCATATGCCGCGAGGACTCCATCGATGTGCTGTTCTCGACAGTTGATGTCGAGCTGCCGTTGCTTGCTGCGAGACGCGACGAGTTCGGGTCGACAGTGCTGGCTGCGCCCTCGCTCGACACGCTTGAAGTCTGCCTCGACAAGTTCGCGCTGGCCGCACGGGTCAGCCCGCACGCCAGGGTGCCCGTGACCCGCCTGGTCGGGCCGCAGTCGGCGAGCGAGCAGTGGACCTTCCCCATCATCGTCAAGCCGCGAACGGGTGCAGGGTCGAGGGGTGTGCGTCTCGTGCACAATCGTGAGGCACTGGATGCGCTCGGGCACGATGAAACACTCATCGCACAGGAGCTGCTTCCCGGCGACGAGTTCTCAGTCGATGTCTTCGCCGATCGGCTGGGCGCGGTTATCGCTGCAGTGCCGCGCACCCGTACGCGGGTGGATTCCGGTGTTTCGATCGCTGGACGCACTGTCAAGAACGAGAGTCTCGAAGCTGTGGCGACAGCAGTCGCACTGGCCATCGGCCTGATGGGCGTCGCCAACGTGCAGCTGCGCTACGACGTGAACGGCGAACCGGCGCTGCTCGAGGTCAATCCGCGCTTTCCCGGAGCCATGCCGCTCACGATTGCGGCTGGCGTCGACATGCCGTCCCTGGCACTCGACCTGGCGCTCGGGCTCGACGTGCCGGAGCGGGTGGGTTTCCGGGAGATCGCCAACGTGCGATATCTCGAAGACGTATTCGTCGATCCTTCGGAAATCCTGCACTCAGACAACGCGGCTCACACAGAAGACGAGAACTGATGCACGGGGTGCTCCTTGGCGACTTCCACGTGCACTCCACGATCTCGGACGACGCCTCGAGCACCCTCGGCGAGAACCTGGTGGCGGCGTCCATCGCCGGGCTCCGGGAGATCCGGCTGGTCGAACACGTGCGCGAGTCCACCACCTGGATCCCGGAGTTCGTCGCGGCGGTCGCAGCCGAAGCTCCCACCGGCGGCCTCACCGTGCACACCGGCGTCGAAGCCAAGATTCTCGACTCGAGCGGGCGTCTCGACCTGCCGGCCGACCTCATCGGCATCGACGCTGTGCTCATCGCAGACCATCAGTTTCCGGGGCCGGAAGGCCCATGGTCGCCGCGCGTGGCACGCGAAAAGCTCGACGCGGGTCTCGCCACGGCCGATGCGCTCGACCTTCTCGTCGGCGGCCTGATCGGCGCGATGGGCAGGGTGCAGAGTGGGCAGCTCGCGCACTGCTTCTCCATACTGCCGAAGGTTGGCCTCTCCGAGCTCGACCTCAGCGACGAACAGCTGGCGGCATGGGCATCCGCCGCCGCTCGCACTGGGACCCTTGTCGAGATCAACGAGAAGTGGGGATGCCCTGGCCCCCGTGCCATCGCTGCAGCGCTCGCCGCAGACGTGACCCTCGTCGCCTCGACTGACAGCCATGTAGCGAGCGAAGTTGGTGTGTACGACCGGGTAGCAGGGCTCGTGCAGGCGGTGCACTGATGGAGTGGCTCGTCACCGCCCTGACCGTTGTGCTGCTCGTATTCGTGGCGACAGGTGTGGTTCCCATCGTGGCGACCGGTTACCAGTTTCTGGCCATCCCGTTCCACGCCTTCAAGAACGACTACCGAAAGACCAAGCCATACCTGCCGAGGGTTGCGGTCGTGGTACCGGCCTGGAACGAGGGAGCGGTGATCGGAGCATCCATCGACCGGCTCATGAAACTCGACTACCCGATCGAGAGCCTGCGCATCTACGTTGTCGATGATGCGAGCACGGATAACACCCCCGACGTGGTTCTTTCGAAGGCGGCAATGTACCCGGGGTCTGTGTTTCACCTGCGGCGCGACAAGGGCGGAGAGGGCAAGGCGCACACCCTGAACCACGGCATCGGCGTCGTGCTGAAAGACGACTGGATGCAGGCGCTGCTCATCATGGACGCTGACGTCATCTACGAAGCCACCTCCCTGCGCCGTATGACCAGGCACCTGGCAGACGAAAATGTCGGGGCGGTCACTGCCTACATTCGCGAGGGCAGCTCCGACAAGAACTACCTGACCCGGTTCATCGGCATGGAGTACGTGCTTGCCCAGGTCGCGGCGCGCAGGGCGCAGAACGTGCTCGGAGCGTTGGCCTGCCTCGCTGGCGGAGCCCAGCTGCACTCACGGCGCAACCTCGAAGATCTCGGCGGCAGGATCGACACGACCTCTCTCGCCGAAGACACCATCACGACATTCGAGACGCAGATCTCCGGCAAGCGCGTGGTGTTCGAGCCGCACGCGATAGTGCTGGCCGAGGAACCCCAGCTGATCGCCTCCCTCTGGAAGCAGAGGCTGCGCTGGGCGCGAGGCAACGTGCAGGTGACCTCCCGCTACAAGAAGCTGTGGTTTCGACCGTCGAAGCTGCACAACCTCGGCGGTTTATCCTTCGGCATCTTCTGGTTCAGCATCCTCTGGCTTCCTGTGGCCATGGTCTTGTCGTCGATCGGGCTCATCGGGCTGCTGCTGCTTCACAGCGACCTTGCCGCGATCGTGTTCCGCATCACCTGGATCCTGGCTGCGTGCGTCTACGTCTACACGATCGGGCTCGCGGTGCAGCTCGACGGCAGCACCGGGCGCCGAAGCTGGCGGGAGGCCATCCTGTTTCCAGGGCTCGTCTCGATCGTGGTCATGCTCACCGCTTTCTTTCCCGGACTGCTCGACGAGAAGCTTCCTGCATTGTTCGGCTGGCACATCTCCGACAGCGGCCACTTCTGGTGGACCCTCTTCGTCTACTGCTGGATCTCGCTCTCCATGGTGGGGGCGTGGCTCGCCAGGGCAGTCGAGGCCACCTGGATCGGCAAACTGCTCACTCCGCTGCTCATCTACCTGGTCGGCTACGGCCCCCTGCTCTGCGCGGTGACCGTCGACTCGTACATCAAGGAGGCCCGTCACGTGGAGGCCAAATGGGACAAGACCGAAAAGACAGGCAGGGTGCTCGGATGAAGCGAAACAATCCACGACCATCGCCAACGCCGAGAAATCCGGGCGACCGCTACCTGGCCGCGGAGATCGAACGTGACAGGAAGGCGGAGCGCCGACTAATTCCCAAAGCGTTGCTTTCGCTCGCCATGGTCGCGGTTCTCGTGGTCATCCGACAGGTCTTCTTCCAGTGAGAGCAGGTGCGAGGTGCGACGCATAAGGCGGCTATACCTGCTCACGATGCGACGCCTGTC
>JAODLU010000179.1 GCA_025464125.1 Microbacteriaceae bacterium
GGTTGATCAAGCAGAATTGCGCGAAAAGCACGTCGCGCTCAGCCTTGCCGAGCACCTCAGCTATCGCGCTGAACTTTTCGAGGCCCTCGCCGGTCCCGTGCTCGATCTCGACCTCGGGGTGCGCGACCAGGTTGTGGTACCAGGCAGGGTTGTTCGGGTGGGCATGCTTGGCTGCGACTACGTGCAGCACGCCGTCATGGCTGAACGCCTGGGCCGGGTTGACACGCTTCTCGCCCGATTTCGCGCCGGTAGTTGTCATCAGGAGCAGGTCGAGCCCCTCGAAGCGCCCACCGACCTTGCCGTCGTTTGCGCGGAATTCGTCGATGACTTTCTGCTGGAAGTCGCTCATGACTTTCCTTTCCCTTGCGTGAATGCTGCTACCGCCCGCCCGGCCACTCGTCCTGAGAACAGGCAGCCGCCGAGGAAGGTTCCCTCGAGCGACCTGTAGCCGTGCATGCCTCCGCCTCCGAAGCCAGCTGCTTCTCCCGCTGCGTAGAGACCCGCAATCGGCGCGCCTGCCGAGTCGAGCGCCCGGGCATCCAGGTCGGTCTGGATCCCGCCGAGGCTCTTGCGCGTCAGAATGTGCAGCCTGACCGCGATGAGTGGTCCCGCTGCCGGGTCGAGGATACGATGCGGCTTCGCCACCCGGATCAGTTTGTCGCCGAGGTAGTTGCGTGCTTGTCGAAGGGCGTTTATTTGGGCATCCTTCGCGAACTTGTTGGCCAGTTCGCGGTCGCGCGCCTCGATCTCGAGCCGAACGTTGGTTGCATCGATCTGTACATCGGGGGTGAGCGCCTGCATTCCGGCCAGCAGTTCGTCGAGGCCGTCTGCGACGATGAAGTCCGCTCCCTTGGCCTTGAATGCCTCAACCGGGCCAGTCGCTCCCTTGCCGAGGCGCTGCCTCAGCAGCTCGCGAATGCTCTTGCCGGTCAGATCGGGATTCTGCTCGCTGCCGGAGAGGGCGAATTCCTTCTCGATTATGTTTTGCGTGAGCACAAACCAGCTGTGGTCGTGCCCGGTCGTGCGCAGGTATTCGAGCGTGCCGAGCGTGTCGAAACCCGGAAACAGGGGCACGGGCAAGCGCTTGCCCGTCGCATCCAGCCAGATGGACGACGGACCTGGCAGGATGCGGATGCCATGCCGTGCCCACACCGGTGCGTAGTTCTCGATGCCCTCCACGTAATGCCACATGCGGTCGCCGTTCACGAGACGTGCGCCGGCGCGCTCGCTGATGCCGAGCATCCTGCCGTCGACGTGTGCTGGCACTCCCGAGAGCATTTCTTTTGGAGGTTCGCCGTACCGTTTCGGCCACTGGGCTCGCACGAGGTCGTGGTTGCCCCCGATGCCACCGCTGGTCACGATGACCGCTGGCGCACGAAGGTCGAACTCACCGGTCACGTCCCGGTTGCTCGGCTCACCCCGGCCAGCCGAGTCCAGCGCAAGGGTTGCCCCGCGAACGCCAACTATCGCGCCGTTCTCCACGACCAGTTCATCCACCCTGTGACGAAACAGCAGTGTCACGAGACCCGACTCGACCCCGGCCCGAACGGTCTTCTCGAAAGGGGCGAGGATTCCCGGCCCGGTGCCCCACGTGATGTGGAATCGCGGAACCGAGTTGCCGTGGCCGGTGGCTGTGTACCCGCCCCGCTCAGCCCAGCCCACGACGGGAAAGAATCGCACGCCCATCGCGTGCAGCCATGACCGCTTCTCGCCGCTGGCGAAGTCGAGGTAAGCGTCTGCCCACTTGCGGCCCCATTCGTCTTCTTCGCGATCGAAGGCGGCCGAGCCTGCCCAGTCCTGCCTGGCGAGCTCGGCGCTGTCTTTCACGCCCATGCGGCGTTGCTCTGGCGAATCCACGAGCAGCAGGCCGCCGAATGACCACCAGGCCTGGCCGCCGAAGCTTGCCTCGGGCTCCTGGTCGACGATGGTGACGTGCTTTCCGGCCTTCACCAGCTCGGATGCCGCAACAAGCCCTGAGAGCCCGGCGCCGACGACGATCGCAGCCGTGTCCGCAGCATCCTCGCCTGTCACTGCGACTCCTTCGTCACGGCTACTCGTCGAACGTGTTGACCATCGCGTGCGCCGCACGGTCGAGATAGCCCCAGAGGGTCGCATCGTCGAGCGGTGACAGTTCGAGAGTATCGACCGCAGTTCGCATGTGCGCCAGCCAGCGATCCCTCGCGTCAGGATTCACTCTAAATGGCTGGTGCCGCATGCGCAGCCTCGGGTGCCCGCGCTCTTCCGAGTAAGTGCCGGGGCCGCCCCAGTACTGCTCAAGAAATCCGGTGAGACGCTGGATGGCGCCCTCGAGGTCCTGCTCCGGATACATCGGGCGCAGCACCTCGTCGCCGGCGACCCCGACGTAAAACGCCCTGACCAGTTTTTCGAATGTCGGTCGACCGCCAACCTTCTGCCAGAAGCTGCCGTCAGCGGCCTCGCCGCCCTCACTCATTCGAAGCGTCACCGGGTCGCCGCTCATTTCGCTGACCCCCGGGGTTTTGCTTCCTTTGTGCTTGTGAGGGGCTCCGTCGTTACGACTGGATTCGGCGCGGTGCGGGGTGGTCGCGCACCTTTGACGCTCGTCGCGCCCTCGAACCCGGAGAGCACAACGCTGTTGAGGGTCGGCAGCTTGATGCCGAGGTCATCGAGCGATCGCTTGAGGCGGCCCCGCAATTCGCGGGCGACGTCATCCTTCGT
The DNA here is from genome assembly GCA_025464125.1 of Microbacteriaceae bacterium. Lineage (GTDB taxonomy): Bacteria > Actinomycetota > Actinomycetes > Actinomycetales > Microbacteriaceae > Lacisediminihabitans. Next base: position 2,698 of record JAODLU010000179.1, read on the forward strand.
TCCTGCGCGGGTCTTGACTACCAGGCGGATGACCACAGCGTCGCCCGAGATGGACTCGATGCCCCAGATCTCCGGCTTCTCGAGTATGAGCGGTTTCCATTTGACATCTTTTGCCATGTCGTTCGCCGTCGAGAGCATGCGCTCCTGCACAGCCGCGACGTCGGCGTCGTATGGCACAGCCAGGTCGATGATCACGCGGGACCAGCCGAGCGACATGTTGCCGACCCGCAAGATCTCCCCATTGCGCACGAACCAGACAGTGCCGTTGACGTCGCGAATCTGGGTGGTGCGGATTCCCACGGATTCCACGATGCCCGTCGCTGGTCCGAGGTCGACGACGTCTCCAACCCCGAGCTGGTCTTCCGCCACCATAGAGAGCCCGTTAACCACATCCTTGACGATGTTCTGGGCACCGAAGCCGAGCCCCGCACCGAGTGCGGCGGTGATCAGGGCGAACGAGCCGGTGATGTTGGCGTCGATCGTCGTGACGATAAGCAGGATGGTCACGATGACGATCACTGTCGTCACGATGTTGTTATGCACGCTGCCGAGCGTGCGGGTGCGCTGCACGATTCTCACATCGCTGAGGGGCGACTGCTGCAGCGCCTGGGTGTCGTCAACCCGCTGGCGCTTCTTTACGCCGTTCACCACGCGCTTCACGATGCGGTCGACGACGAACCGCAGCACGATTCGAAGGATGACCGCGCCGACGATGATCGCGATGATCTTGAACGGCACGCGATAGCCGAGGTAGAAGTTGTAGAGAGTGGTCCAGAACATTGGCCCAAGTCTAGGGAATGCCCCTGTTGCGGTCAGGCGTCCCGGCGCTTGACCAGCAGAGCGGCGACCAAGAAGAGCACGACGATCCAGGCGCCGAGAACGAGAGCGCCCTGCCATGGCGTGAGCACGATGAGATCGGAGGCCTTCACCGCGGCACCAGTCACATAGGCGTACATGCGTGCGCCAGCGTCGCTCGGCAGGAAAGCCCCGAGGTTGCGCACCCACTCTGCCTGCGTCACAGCTGCGAAGATCGACACGATCGTCGGCACCACGAGGATCAGTCCGAGGGCTGCCGCAATGCCGCCAGCGCTGTTACGGATGATCGCGCCGATCGAGAACGAGAGCAGGCCGACCAGCGCGAGGTAGCCTGCACCACCGAGAAGAGCCCACCAGACGTGCGGGTCGCCGAAGTCGGGAGTAACGCCCTTATCTGGCATGAACGGCGCGGTCAGCAGTGCCGCCGCAATGAGAGCGACGAGGGAAACGACGAACGTTGTCACACCGAAGACAATGGCCTTTGCGACGATGGCGGGGATTCGTGTGGGGACCGCCGCGAAGGTCGACCGGATCATGCCGGTGCCGTACTCACCGGTGATCACCAGTGCGCCAAGCACTGCAACCACCAGCTGCGCCAGGCCGATGCCGGGCGTCGTGACCTGCAGCCAGGCCGCCTGCCCTGGCAACGCTGCGGCCGCGCCGCCCGGCCCGCTGCCTCCGGGCCCTGCACCTGCCCGCGAACTTGCCGCGAGCAGCAGGGCCAGCCCGATCATGACCACAACCGTGATCAGGTAGCACCAGAGGGTGGAGCGCAGGCTGCGCAGCTTGATGAACTCCGAGTTCAGGATGCCGGCAAAGGAGACGCCGTGCTGCGGGGTCGTCGTGCGTGCGGTCGTGCTCATCGGGTGACCTCCCGTGCGTGATATTCGACTTCGTCAGCCGTGAGGGCGAGGTACGCGTCTTCGAGGGACCCGGCCGCAGGCGTGAGCTCGTGCAGCACCACCCCGCTGTGGGCTGCCAGTTCGCCGATCTCAGGTGCGGTGAGTCCGGTCACCTCGATCTGGTCGGCGTCGGTCGTGGTGACGGTCGCGCTTCTTGCGGCCAGCAGGGCGGTGAGTTTGGCGGCATCCGGTGTGCGCACGTGCACTGCCTTGCCTGTTGCAAGGGCGACGATGTCGGCGACCGGAGCGTTCGCGATGATACGGCCGCGGCCGAGCACGATGATCTGGTCGGCTGTCTGTGCCATCTCGCTCATCAGGTGCGAGGAGAGAAAAACAGTTCTGCCTTCGGCCGCGAGCTGGCGGGCCAGCGTTCGTACCCAGATGACACCCTCTGGATCGAGGCCGTTGACCGGCTCGTCGAGGATGAGCGTCGCAGGGTCGCCGAGCAGCGCGGCGGCGATGCCGAGACGCTGGCCCATGCCGAGCGAGAAACCGCCCACCCGACGGCCGGCGACCGACTCGAGACCGGTGAGGCCGATCACCTCGTGCACGCGACTGCGCGGGATGCTGTGGGTTGCAGCGAGGGCGAGCAGGTGATTGAAGGCGGTGCGCCCGGTGTGCACGGCTTTCGCATCGAGAAGTACTCCGACCTCGTGCAGGGGAGCGCGCAGCTTGGCGTAACTCGTTCCGTTGATCGTCACGCTGCCGGACGTTGCCCGGTCGAGCCCGACGATCAGGCGCATGGTCGTTGACTTGCCCGCACCGTTCGGGCCGAGGAATCCGGTGACCATACCCGGTTTCACGGTGAAGTCGATTGAGTCAACGGCGGTCTTGCCGCCGTACCTCTTGGTCAGGCCTGTCGCTTCGATCACATGCCCAGCCTACGGAGCCTCGTGTCGGCGCGCGTCATCCCCTCGGAGTAGTTGTCGGCGTTCAGGCGTCCTTCGCCTG
>JAODLU010000273.1 GCA_025464125.1 Microbacteriaceae bacterium
CCAGGAGGTCATCATCCAGAACTTCCGTTCGAAGATGTCGACCGCGATGATGCGCCGCGAAGACTTGCCAGTCGAGGAGTACATCGCCGCAGTGGCTGTCACGCGCTGCGTGCTCGGGCCGGGCATCCGACTGCAGGCTCCTCCGAACCTGACCGACGAACACGAGCTGTCGATGCTGGTGCGCGCAGGAATCGACGACTGGGGTGGAGTATCACCGCTCACCCCCGACCACGTGAACCCTGAGCGGCCGTGGCCGAACATCGACAAGCTGGCGGAGCTCACGGCATCCGCAGGGTTCACCCTTCATGCGCGCCTGACCACGCACCCGCACTACATCCGCGAGGGCGGCAAGTGGATCGATGCAGACCTGCTGCCCCGCGTCATGGCCCTGGCCGACGAGACCGGGCTGGCAGTCGAGGGTGCGATGCCGATGGAGCTGCTGCGGGAGCACGGCCAGAGCGGCTACGCTTCGACGGGCGCGCACTGAGCCTGCCGGGAGCGGAGCACACGGATCATGGATAGCCAGCACGTACTTCGACTCGTGTTCGGACTTGTGCTGGTTGTCGGCGGAACTGCTGCCTTTATATTCCGCAAGCAGTTTTCCGCCATCTCCCGCGAGGAGCGCGCGCGTCGTGGGCGACCGGTTGGTCCGAGAACGCAGAGCCCGTTGCAGCTCGGCATCGGTGGCCTGGGCTTCGCGCTGATCGGCCTCGGGCTCGTGATCACCACCTTCACGGGGTTTGCGATCGCCTGACCCTCGGGTGCTCTTACAGCAGCTACCTCAGCTCTGCGGTTCTCCTGCCGACCACTGGCAGTGCGAGCAACTGCTCGCGGGTGTCGACGTCGCGGCGGAGACCGGACCCTGCCGGCACCTCCAGTTCGACGTGACCAAGTGCGACATGTGCAGAGCGCGAGCCTGGCCCGAACGCTGGACTGATCGCGGCGGGGTCGAGCGCAGTGAGCAGCACGGTGCCTACCCCATCAGCGTCGGCGACCATGGCCAGCGGATGCCCCGCAGCACCAGCGAGCGCTGCGGCCAGTTCCGCTGAACCCAACGCTGGAACGTCCCCGAGCAGCACGGCAACCGGCCCATGCACACCGGCGATGCCGAGGGAGATCGCTGCGTTCAGGCCGTGCGCGCTGTCGATGACTACGGTTGCCCCGAGCTGCTCGAACCCGGGCGCCGCCGCTTCGCTTGTCACGACCACGACCGGCGCCACCACCAGCGCCGCCTCTACAGTGTCGAGGGCCATCGCGATCGCGAGCTCGGCGCGACCGGGCTCACTCACGCGGGACTTGGCAGCTGCGGTGCCCTTGAAGGGCACAACGATCGTCCAGTCGGTCATTCGCCGTCAATCATCGGCAGCGCGGCCGGCGTCGAAGCCCTGGTTGTAGGCCTCGTCGGTGCCGAGCCTGAACATGTCGGCCGCGGCCGGCCGGATGAGCACCCGTGAGCCCGGGGCATCCGCCCGCACGAGGTGGCCGAGACCCCGCACGACAGCAACCGGCAGGCCTTCGCTCTTGCGCTTGACGAGGTCGGCGGCACCGGCGATCTCATCGCCTGTGGCGGGAGCCGTGACATCCATCACCCGCCCGTGCGAGTCTGCGGTGCCACGGAGGTCGTCGAGCAGCAGCACACCGCTTGCCCCTATCGCGACATCCGTCTGGCCTTCCCGCCATGCGCGACCGAGAGTGTCGGTCACGATCACCCCGAGCTGCAGGTCGAAGCGCTCTTCGAGCGCGGCGCGGAGAGCTGCGGCCGAGGCATCCGGGTCCAGTGGCAACAACAGCACGGTGCCCTCTGGAGTGTTGCTGGCATCGACCCCGGCAGCTGCCGCGACCATGCCGAGGCGGTTCTCGACTATGCGGGTGATGCCGCCAGGATGCGCACGGGTTGCGACAACTCGAACGGTCTCGTCGGTGATGGCCTGCTCGCGGTCGTCAGCCTGCACGACCCTGCCCTCAGCCTTCGAGACGATCTTGCTCGTCACGGCCAGGATGTCGCCATTCGCCAGCTGCCCTTTGGCCAGGTCGCCGATGATGGTGGCCAGGTCGTCGCCTGGCACAATTTCGGGGATGCCCTCGAGGGCCCATACGGTCAGCATCTCAGGCGGTCACTCTCAGCGCACCAGTTTCGGCAGCACGTCGCGACCGAAAACGTCGATCCACTCGCGCTGGTTGCGGCCGACATTGTGCAGGTAGATGCGGTCGAACCCGAGGTCGACGAACTGCTGGATGCTGGCGCGATGCACATCCGGATCCTCAGATATCACTACCCGGACATCGAAGTCTTCCGGGAGCACGAGCCTGGACATCTGCTCCAGTTCGAACGGGCAACGGATGTCGGACTTCGGGAATCGCATGCCGCCGTTCGGCCACTCGACCATCGCGTTGCGCTCTGCCTCTTCGTGTGTCGGCGCCCAACTCAGGTGCAGCTGCAGCACCTTCGGCATCGAGGTCGGGTCTTTGCCGACCTCTTTGGCTCCGTCTTCGAAACGCGAGAACAGGCCTGCGATCTTGTCGAGCGGCGCGCCGACGGTGATGAGACCGTCTGCGACCCTTCCCGCACGCTTCGCAGTGACCGGGCCGGCTGTCGCCACGAGCAACTCTGGCGGGTCTTCAGGCATGGTCCAGAGGCGCGTGGTCTCCAGCTTGTAGAACTGGCCGGAATGCTTGGTGTCTTTGCCAGCGAGCGACGCCGTGAACAACTTGCTGATGATCTCGATCGCCTCGAACATGCGGTTGATGCGCTCGGGCGCCTCGGGCCAGTACCCGCCGACTACGTGCTCGTTGAGCGCCTCACCAGAGCCGATGCCGAGCCAGTGGCGACCGGGATACATGGCGGCGAGGGTGGCAGAGGCCTGGGCGACCATCGCCGGGTGCCAACGGAAGGTTGGTGCGGTCACGCCAGGCCCGAAGTCGCCGGCAGTGCGCTCCCCCACGGCGGCGAGCACGTTCCAGACGAACGAGCTCTGCCCCTGCGCAGGCACCCACGGCTGGAAGTGATCGGCGGCCATGACCCCCGAGAAACCCCTGGACTCCGCATAGGCGGCAAGCGCCACAGCCTCTGTCGGGTGGAACTGTTCGAGCATCGCCGCGTAACCGACCTGCAGAGTGCCGCTCATGGTTCTATTCTCCCCCGCGGGGAGGGTCAGGGCTTCTGCAGGAAGTCCGCGACGACCTTCGGCACATACGGCGTCACGTCGCCGCCGAGCGAGGCCACCTGGCGAACCAGCGAACTCGAGACGTGCGCGTGAGCCGGGTCTGGCAGCATGAAGATCGTCTCGACACCGGCGAGGCCGCGGTTGACGATCGCCATGGGTGTCTCGTATGCCACGTCGACCTGCGACCGCACGCCCTTGACGATGACACTGGCACCGACATCGGTGCAGTAGTCCACGAGCAGTCCGACGCTCCACGAGGTGACCGTGATGTTCTCGCCGAATCCTGCCGCGGCGATCGCCTGCTCGATGAGCGAGACCCGCTGGGCCACCGGCAGCAGGGCTGACTTATCCGGGTTGTGCACCACCAGCACGTGCAACCTGTCGAAGATCCTGGCCGCTCGTTCAATCACATCCAGGTGACCCAGGGTGACGGGGTCGAAGGAACCTGGGACGACGGCGATCGTGCTCATCACGCCAGACTATCGGCTCGTGTGTGCGCAGGGGCTCCGCACCGGCACACGGCGCAACAGTGGGTTCCTGGCAAAGAAAGTCAGTTCTTGGCGAGAAAGTCGCGGTCGGCCTCGTCGAGACGGCGAGCCAGGGCATCCCGCAGTTCAGCATGCCCAGCCAGCGTCGGATCGCCTTCGAGCAGCTGCTGGGCAATCGCCCGCGCCTCGGTGATCAGCTCGCCGTCCTTTGCAACCCTGAGCAACCGCAGCGACGAGCGCCCTCCTGACTGCACCGAGCCGAGCACGTCGCCCTCCTGTCGGAGCTCGAGGTCCTTCTGGGCCAACTCGAACCCGTCGAGAGTGGATGCCACGGCCTCGACCCTGTCGCGGGCAAGAGTCTCCACCTCCGCGTGCGTCACCATCAGGCAGATTCCCGGCACGCTGCCGCGGCCAACCCTGCCGCGCAACTGGTGCAGCTGTGACACACCGAAACGATCGGCGTCCAGGATCACCATGACCGAGGCATTCGGCACGTCGACACCGACCTCGATCACGGTCGTCGCGACCAGCACGTCGATCTCCCCCGCCGCGAAGGAGCGCATGAGCGACTCCTTGTCTTCGCTCGGCAGGCGACCATGCAGTGCCTCGACGCGTCGACCTGCGAGCAGCGGATGCCGGCGCAGTTCCGCGAGCGTATCGGTCACGTTGCTTTTGGGTGCGCTCGCCGATGGGTCATCGCCGGTGTCGTCGAGAGTTGTGCTGTCGATCGCCGGGCAGACGACGAACGCTTGGCGCCCCGCGGCGAGTTCTTCGCTGACGCGTTCCCACACCCTGGTCATCCAGCCGGGCTTCTCTGCCAGCGGCACGACGAAGCTCTCAATAGGGATGCGCCCGGACGGCAACTCGGCGATCGTTGACACGTCGAGATCGCCGAATACGGTCATGGCGACCGTTCGCGGTATCGGGGTTGCCGTGAGCACCAGCACGTGTGGCGGCGTTGCGCCTTTGCGCCTGAGTGCCTCCCGCTGCTCGACCCCGAAGCGGTGCTGCTCGTCCACGACGACAAGGCCGAGGTCGTAGAAACCCACCGACTCGCTCATGAGCGCATGGGTCCCGATCACGAGCTGGGCCTGGCCGGACACGGTGGCGAGGGTGGCCTTTCGGCGATCAGCCACCGGCATCTGCCCGGTGACAAGTGTGGGACGCAGCGCTGCCGCGAGGTCAGGGCCGAGTGTCTTCGCGATCGAGCGCAGGTGCTGCCCGGCCAGCACCTCGGTCGGGGCGAGCAGGGCTGACTGGCCGCCGGAATCGGCGACCGCGAGCATCGCCCTCAGCGCGACCAGGGTCTTGCCAGAGCCCACCTCGCCCTGCACGAGCCTGTTCATGGGCGAAGTCGAGGCGATGTCGTCGGCGATCTCAGCGCCGACTGTCGACTGGTCGCCGGTGAGGGTGAAGGCGAGCTGGGCGTCGAAACGCTCGAGGTATCCACCGGGCTTCGGCATCCTGGAGACCGATGCCTGCTCGCGAAGCCGCGCGCGCTGCTGCAGCAGGGCGGCCTGCAGCACGAACGCCTCCTGGAACCTCAGCGTCTT
>JAODLU010000289.1 GCA_025464125.1 Microbacteriaceae bacterium
GAGATTGCCTACTTAGTGTTCGGCTCACCTTCGCTCGCTAATCGGTGCCGGCGCTCGTGCTGCGGCGCTCGATCATCACGACGTCGCGCCATTGGCCGGCATACGCGCCGAACTCCATCTTTCCGACGCGCTCTCGCACTCCGACGGTTCGAAATCCGAGGTCCCTGTGGAGGGCCAGGCTCGCCTCGTTCTCTGGGAATACTCCGGATTGCACGGTCCAGATTCCGGCGGCCTCTGCCGCGTCCAGGAATGCAGTGAGCAAAGCCCTGCCCGTGCCATGGCCCCGCTCAGCAGCAGCGACGTAGACCGAGTGCTCGATAACGCCCTCATACACACAGCGGGACGAAGTCCTGGCTGCCGCGGCCCAGCCCACCACCCGGTCGTCGCGCACAGCGACAAGCCGCGGATTCTCGACCTTGCCATGGTCGAACTCTTCCCAGGTCGGCGGCGTGCTTTCGAACGTCGCATTGCCCGTCTCTATGCCCTCCTGGTAGATGCTTTCCACAGCGGGCCAGTCCCCGGCGAGCATGTGGCGGATGGTGAACGTCATCTCGGTTGCGCCTCCGCAACCAACGGAAGTTCAACAGCCGGAAGAACTTGCGCGAGCAGCGCCTCAACCCGTGCGCGGATGTCGTCGCGGATCACGCGAACCTGAGCGAGGTCCAGGCCTGCCGGATCCGTCAGCTCCCAGTCCTCGTAACGCTTGCCAGGGAAGATCGGGCAGGCGTCACCGCAGCCCATGGTGATGACCACGTCGGCCGCTCGCACGTCGTCCACCTCGAGGATCGATGGCACAGCGGCAGAAATGTCGATGCCTTGCTCGGCCATTGCCTGGACGGCAACAGCGTTGATCAGGCTCCCCGGCTCCGACCCACCCGACAGCACAGTGATTCGTCCGTCGCCCAGCACTCGAGCGAAGCCCGCAGCCATCTGGGACCTGCCGGCGTTGTGCACGCAGACGAACAGCACAGTTGGAGTATTCATAGTTCCCTTCCGGAGCTCGGGTCGCCGTCGCGCCGACGACCCGAGCAGTCGATCAGCAGCAGCCGTGTTCGGCGCATTCCGGTGGACAGGCCACCGGGTCACAGCACTCATGCATAATGATTCTCCCTTCATCGACGGATGTCGATATGGGGAGTCTCGCCCGGAACATCGATGTTTGTCAATATTTATGAGAGTCTATGTACATGCCAGTTCTTGAATTGCCCCCCGTGCGCGACCTCGCTGCCTGCTGCGCCCCGATCACACGGGAACCCATTTCTGAAGACTCTGCCGAGAAGTTCGCTCGCTCGCTCAAGGCGCTGGCTGACCCCGCACGGCTGCGAATCGTTTCGATGGTGGCGGCTCACGCGGACGCCGAGGCGTGCGTATGTGATCTGCAGCAACCGCTCGGGCTTTCGCAGCCAACGGTGTCGCACCACCTCAAGGTGCTGACGGATGCCGGATTCCTGTCGCGTTCCAAGCGTGGCACGTGGGCCTATTACACGCTGGTGCCTGGTTCGCTCGACTCGATCGCCGGCTTGCTGGCCACCGTTTAGAGCAAAAGCAAAGGCTCCTTCCCGCACAATCGGAGAGGAGCCTCTGCTTTGGTTTCACTGCGTGGCAAGTGCGGGGTTCGAACCCACGAAGGCTGAGCCGTCTGATTTACAGTCAGATCCCTTTGGCCACTTGGGTAACTTGCCAGATGCCGCATCGCCGGTGTGTGCCGACGAACGCGCGATGCAAGAATACAGCCTGCGGGCCCAGCGGGAAAACGGCGGTCAGTCCGCAGCCTTGTCGGCGTAGTCGTTCGACCAGCGGATCACGCCCTGCAGGTACTGCCCCGACCCGTTATATGCCAGCACGGCTTTTCGCCAGCCTTCGGCTCCTGAGAGGTTTTGGCCTGCCCTGCAGAGGTAGTGCCCGGCGGCCATCGTCTCGTCGTCGATGTTCTGCGCGCTCTCAACGCCGTCGCCGCTCGCGTCGATATGCCAGTTCTTCCAGGAAGCCGGGATCATCTGCATGGGTCCAACCGCGCGGTCCACTGTTGCGTCGCCATCAATGGCGCCGCCATCGGAGTCCGGGATGCTGGCCACGGCAACGCCGTCGAGAGCCACCCCGAAGATCGGCGGGCTCGCCGTGCCGTCAGCGCCGATGGAACCACCGAAGATCGTGCCGTGGCGGGACTCGATCTCGCCGATTGCCGCGAGGGTATTCCAGCCGATACCGCAGGCCGGATTCGCGTTCTGGATATCTATCGCGACGCCCGCGTATGCGGCGAGCGCGCGGGCCGGGATGCCGGTCTTCGCGGCGACGGATCGCACCCAGTCCGGGTCCGGCAGGTGTGACACACCGGCAGCGGTCGGCGTAGCGGCATGATCGACCGGTGCCGCCGCCGAGTAGGCCGCGGATTCGACATCCGACGAAGTGCCCTGTGGTCCAACGTGGGGGCTAATGAACACCACGATCATGATGACGACAATGGCGGCGACGACCACGGCCCCGACGGCGATGAGGACACGTCGGAAGATGGTCATGGTCATCCCATCATCCCCCACCCGCCCCTAAGCTTCTGCCATGGCTGATCCAACCTTTGACATTGTGAGCAAGGTCGACAAGATGGAGGCGGACAACGCCCTCCACCAGGCGCAGAAAGAGATCGCGCAGCGCTACGACTTCAAGAACGTCGGAGCCGAGGTCGACTGGAGCGGCGAGAAATTGCTGCTCAAAGCCAGTGCGGAGGAGCGCGTAAAAGCGGTGCTCGAAGTGCTCGAGCAGAAGTTCATCAAGCGCGGAATCAGCCTGCGAAGCCTCGACGCCGGCAACCCCTACCCCTCAGGCAAGGAATACCGCATCGAGGTAAGCCTGAAAAACGGAATCTCCTCTGAGGATGCCAAGAAGGTGTCCAAGCTGATTCGTGACGAAGGACCGAAGAGTGTCAAGGCGCAGATCCAGGGTGACGAGTTGCGGGTGAGCTCGAAGAGCCGCGACGACCTCCAGTCGACGATGGCGATGCTGAAGGCCGCTGATCTCGACATCGACCTGCAGTTCGTCAACTTCCGTTAATCGCGGGCAGCCGATGATCGCCAGCCACACATGCTGAACATCCAGTGGAGTGGTGGCTGGTGGGCCACCGCCGGACTGGTCATCGACATCGCCATTCGTGTTTTCGCGGTCATCTACGTTCCCCAGAACCGCAAGCCACAAACCGCCATGGCCTGGCTGCTGGCCATCTTTCTGATTCCCTACGTCGGCATCCTGCTGTTCCTCCTGATCGGCAGCACGCGCCTGCCGAAACGCCGCAGGGAGAAGCAGCGAGAGATCAACGAATACATCGTGCAGTCGACCGAGGGCGTCGAACAGGAACCACGACCTCCCGAGTTTCCGCCATGGCTCGAACCGATAGTCGAGCTCAACCGCACTCTAGGTTCAATGCCCCTACTCAGCGGCAACACGGCCGAGATCCACACCGACTACGCAGCGTCGATCGCCGCGATGACCGAGGCTGTAGGCACCGCCGAGAAGTTCGTGCACGTCGAGTTCTACATCCTCTCCTGGGACAAGGCGACCGAACCGTTCTTCGCTGCGCTGGCGGATGCCGCGGCTCGCGGCGTCACAGTGCGCGTGCTGCTCGACCACATAGCCTCGGTGCGCACGCCCGGCTACCGACGCACGATCCGGCAACTCACGAAAATCGGTGCGCAGTGGAAGCTGATGCTGCCGGTGCAGCCGCTGCGCGGCAAATACCAGCGCCCCGACCTGAGGAACCACCGCAAGATCCTCGTCATCGACGGCATCGAGGCGTTCACGGGGTCGCAGAACATGGTGGACCGCACGTACAACAAGCGGGGAAACATCCGTCGCGGGCTGCAGTGGAAAGATCTCATGGTGCGTTTCGACGGGCCTGTGGTTGCCGAGATCAACGCCCTGTTCGTCACCGACTGGTACAGCGAGACCGATGAGTTGCTGCTGCGTGAGACCGCCACCGCACCGCACCGCAAGCTGAGGCATGCCTCGGACGCGCAGGTGGTGCCGAGCGGGCCGGGCTTCGACCTGGAGAACAACCTGCGCCTGTTCAACGCGCTGCTCTACAGCGCCCAGGAACGTGTGATCGTCACGAGTCCATATTTCGTGCCAGACGACTCGATGCTCTCGGCGATCACCAATGCCGCATATCGCGGACTCGACGTGCAGCTCTTCGTTTCGGCGGTGGCCGACCAGGCTGTCGTCTATCACGCACAACGCAGCTACTACGAGACCCTGCTTCGCGCGGGGGTGCGCATCTGGCTGTACGAGGCACCAACTGTGCTGCACGCCAAGCACTTCACCATCGACAACGAGGTTGCGGTGATCGGCTCGAGCAACATGGACATGCGCTCGTTCAGCCTCAACTTCGAGATCTCGGTAATGCTGCACGGACGCGAGATCGTCGCCGAGATGCGCGAGGTCGAGCAGTCGTACCGCGAACTCAGCCGCGAGCTAAAGCTCGAGGAGTGGCTGCAGCGCGGTTTCTGGTCCAAGATTCTCGACAACACCGCACGCCTCACCGCCGCGGTTCAGTAGGGGCTGCTCGCGCAGCTTCGTCGGCAGCGCGAGCGCCGCGCCGTGCCAGCGCCGCGATGCCAGCGCGACCCATCGCTTCCGCCGCGCTTTCGGCTGTGCGCCGGTGCCGCGGCGTCGGCGCTCAGCCGAAATGGGCGCGCAACCAGAGTTAGCCGCGGCGCGCAACCGCAGTAGGCAACGGCGCGCGGCCGCAGCAGCAAGCAGGCCACGGCGCGGGGCCGCGCCCGCAGTGCGCCGCCGCCACTACTCGCCTCGCGAGACCAGGACCATGTCTTCGCGTGGCACGACCTTGATTCGTACGCGACCTTCGGGCTCACCGAGAGCGAGCTCGTGCTGGTCGAGACGGTGCCATCCATCAAGGTCGGTGTATTTGACCCCACGGGATTCGAGCAGGTCGAGCACTGACTGCTCATCCGGGCTCGCCGGAGTCCACCAGCTGGCCTCGCCGTTGACAAGGTTGCGGATGGTCTCCATCGCGTCGCTCTTCGTGTGCCCGATCAGGCCCACCGGCCCGCGCTTGATCCAGCCCGTGGCGTAGACGCCGTTCATCGGCTCGTCAGAGTCGGTGAGCACCTGGCCTTCGCGGTTTGGGATGACGCCGCGGCGCTCGTCGAAGGGGATGCCGTCGAGAGGCGAGCCAAAGTAGCCGACTGCCCGGTAGATGGCCTGGATGGGGATCTCGCGGATCTCGCCGGTGCCGCGAACGCCCCCCTCGGCATCCGGTTCTGTGCGCTCGAACCGGAAACCTTCGACCTTGCCGTCACCGGTCACCTCGAGAGGCTTCGCGTAAAAGTGCAGGTGAAGGCGGCGGGAGGCTGCGCCGGTCTCGCGGGTGCGCCACTGGGTAAGCACCTTATCGATCACCATCACCTGCTTGTTGCCGGCGATCGCAGCTTTCGACGCTTCGTCGTAGTCGAAGTCTTCGTCATGCACGATCATGTCGACGTCTCGCAGTTCGCCGAGCTCGCGCAGTTCGAGCGGCGTGAACTTCACCTGCATTGGACCGCGTCGGCCGAACACGTGAACGTCGGTGACGGGTGAAGCCTTGAGCCCCTCGTAGACGTTCGCAGGGATCTCGGTCGGCAGCAGGTCTTCGGGATGCTTGGCGAGCATCCTGGCAACGTCGAGCGCAACGTTGCCGTTGCCGATGACGGCGATCTCTTTCGCGTCGAGCGGCCACTCGCGCGGCACGTCCGGGTGGCCGTCGAACCAGCTCACGAAGTCGGCAGCCCCGTAGCTGCCAGGCAGGTCGATGCCCGGGATGTCGAGATCGGCATCGCGAATGGCACCGGTCGAGAAGATCACGGCGTTGTAGTGCTTTTTGAGGTCGTCGAGAGAGATGTCCCGGCCATAGAGCACATTGCCGAAAATGCGGATGCGGCCGGAGTCGAGCACTTCGCGCAGGGCGGTGATGATGCCCTTGATGCGCGGGTGGTCAGGGGCAACGCCGTAACGCACGAGCCCGTATGGTGCTGGCAGCTGCTCGAAAAGGTCGATGGAGACATCGAAGTGCTTCTCGGCCTTCAGCAGGATGTCCGCCGCGTAAATGCCGGCAGGGCCGGCTCCGACGATGGCCAGTCTGAGAGTGGTCATGGGGGTGATCCTTAATTCGAGCGTTCGACTATCGTGTCCGCGAAACGGGTGAGGGCCTTCTTTACCGGACCGTCGGGAATGGGTTCGAGACCGTCCACGGCTTCGCGTGCCCAGCGTCGCGCCTCTACGAGAGTCTGCCGGGTCACCTCATGCTCGCGGAGTTCGGTGATTGCGGCAGCGAGCTCAGCTTCGTCAGCTGCGCCGAAGCTGGCCGCATCGACATCGCGCTCGATGCGGGAGAGCAGGTTCGCTGCATCAGGATCGGTC
>JAODLU010000324.1 GCA_025464125.1 Microbacteriaceae bacterium
GGGTTACTCCTCCGTCTACCGCAGGCGTGCAAGCAATGGTGCTGCCCTGGGGTCCGTAGTGGGCGATATCGACCGGGGTGTAGAACATGGCAATCTGGAAGTTGACGGTGTTACCGGCGTAACTGAAACTGGAGCCGGCCAGAAGAGCGGGTATGTCGGTCGGGCGCACACCAGATCCGAATGTCTTGAAGGCGTTGACCTGCCCATTAGCGCCGGGCACGCTCATCTTGAGGGATGAACGGCCGTCGAAGGAGTCCGTGGTCATCGTGTTCGTACCGCCACCCGACAGGTCCGACAGCCAGGTCGTCTCGCCAGGCGCCGCATAAGCGGAGCCCAGCTCTGCCGGAGTTACGAGATGGTCGTCTGGCGAGGTTGCGGATGCCGAAGACGCGACGCCCAGGGCCAGGAACCCTGCGATCGCAGCTATAGCGATAAGTGGACGGGCAAATCGAGAAAAACTATGGTTAGCCATCTTTCTAGGCTACCGATATACCGGCATTCCGGAATACCCCCATAGCGGGGCATCCATTAGGAGCACGCTCTAGTGAACTACCGAGTACCTCGAAAACCATCTACGGCGCGACGAAGCACCCGTGCGCCAGATGTCACAAGAAGACTCTTCACACGCGCCGCGGAGCCACGCATGACGGTGTGCGCCAGCAGGAAAGCGAGCGACTACCAGTTGGAGACTGACCTGGTCAGTTAGTGGGCCATGCCCGTGACGGCGAGCCCAGGTAAAGCTGCTGCGGGCGACCGATCTTGGTTGCCGGGTCTTCGTTCATCTCTCGCCAGTGCGCGATCCAGCCGGGTAGGCGTCCGATGGCGAACAGCACCGTGAACGTGCGGGCAGGGAATCCCATCGCCTTGTAGATCACGCCTGTATAGAAGTCGACGTTCGGGTACAGCTTGCGTTCGATGAAGTAGTCATCGGCGAGCGCGACTTCTTCGAGCTCCTTGGCGATATCGAGCAAATCATCTTTTACGCCAAGCGCCGCGAGAACCTCGTCGGCGCTCTCCTTCACCAGGGTCGCCCGCGGATCGAAATTCTTGTAGACGCGATGCCCGAAGCCCATCAGGCGTACGCCGTCTTCCTTGTTCTTGACGCGCTTGACGAAGGTGCCGACGCCTTCGCCCGAATCTTTGATCTGCTTCAGCATGGTGAGCACTGCCTCGTTCGCTCCGCCGTGCAGCGGGCCGTACAGGGCGTTGATGCCAGCCGATATCGAGGCGAACATGTTGGCCTCGGTGGAGCCCACGAGACGCACAGTGGAGGTCGACGCGTTCTGCTCGTGGTCTTCGTGAAGGATGAGCAGGCGCTCCAGCGCCTTACTGACCACGGGGTTCACCTCGTACGGCTCGGCGAGCGTGCCGAAGTTCAGCTTCAGGAAGTTGTCGACGAAACTCAGTGAGTTATCCGGGTAGAGGAACGCCTGGCCGAGGCTCTTCTTGTGCGCGTATGCGGCAAGAACCGGCAGCTTGGCAAGAAGGCGGATTGTGGTGATCTCGACAGCCTCAGGATCGTGCACGTTGAGCGAGTCTTCGTAGAACGTCGACAGGGCGGAGACGGCGCTCGAGAGCACGGACATCGGATGAGCATTGTGCGGCAGGGCATCGAAAAAGCGGCGCAGGTCCTCGTGGATGAGGGTGTGGCGGCGCACCTTGTCTTCAAAGATCTCGAGTTCCGACGCGGAGGGCAGCTCGCCGTAGATGAGCAGCCAGGCGGTCTCGAGGTATGTCGAGTTCTTGGCGACATCGGCGATGTCGTAGCCCCTGTATCGCAGGATGCCCTTGTCGCCGTCGATGTAGGTGATCGCGCTGCGAGTGGCCGAGGTGTTGACGAAGCCCTGGTCGAGGGTAGTCAGGCCCGTCTGCTTCGTCAGCGTCGAGATGTCGATGCTCGACGCCCCGTCCACGCTTTTCAGGATGGGAAATTCTGCAGTTCCCCCTGGAAAATGCAGGGTCGCCTTTTCGGCGTTGTCGTTGGCAGCGCTGTTCACGTCTACAGCCTAATTGGCAGCGGCCGTCACAGCCGCATCGGCATGTGGATCGTGCGCGGCACCCAGGCGCTGCACTGCGGTGTCGATTGCTGCGTCGGTGGCCGTGAGGGCTATGCGCACGTGCTTGGCGCCGCGGTCACCATAGAAAGGTCCCGGTGTAACCAGGATGCCCATGGCGGCGAGTTCACCGACGGTTACGAGCGTTGGTTGCCCGCGAGTGGCCCAGAGATACAGGCCTCCCTCGCTTGAATCGATCGTGAACCCGGCGGCCTCGAGTGCGTCTCGCAGTCGCATGCGACGAGCGCCGTAGAGCTGTCGCTGCGCAGCGACATGCCCGTGCTCGCCAAGCGCCACGACCATCGCAGCCTGCACCGGAGTTGGAGGCATCGTGCCGAGATTCTTGCGTACCGCGAGCAGTTCGGCGATGAGATCGCTGCAGCCGGCCACGAATCCTGCCCTGTATCCCGCGAGGTTCGACTGCTTGCTGAGCGAGTAGACGCTCAGCACTGAGTGACGTTCGCCCTGGATCACCAGCGGATCGAGGATGCTCGGTGTGGCGTTGCCCACATATGGCGCCTCCCACCCGAGTTCTGCGTAGCACTCGTCGCTGGCGATCACTGCGCCGATCTGTCTCGCCCTCGCCACTGCGACCGCAAGTTGCTGCGTGGAAAGGATTCGCCCGTCCGGGTTGCCCGGACTGTTCACCCACACGAGCTTCGTGTTGTCGGGCCACTCGGCAGGATCGTCACTGGAGACGACCGTCATACCGGCGAGCACTGCGCCTACCGCGTAGGTCGGATAGGCGAGGGTCGGCTGCACCATCACGTCGCCTGGCCCGAAACCGAGCCACAGCGGCAGGCCGGCAATGAACTCCTTCGAACCGATCGTGGGAAGCACGTTAGCGACCGTGAGGTCGTGCACTCCCCTGCGCTCGGAATACCAGGCCACGATGGCCTCGCGCAGGGCTACAGTGCCGACGGTGAGCGGGTAGGAATGGGCATCCGTCGCCGCAGCCAGCGCTTCGCGAATGACATCGGGAGTCGGGTCAACCGGCGAGCCGACCGAGAGATCGACGATGCCATCGGGATGAGCGCTGGCCTGTGCCTTGTATGGCTCCAGCGCGTCCCATGGAAAGTCAGGGAGCTGGAGGGGCACTCAGGCCCCCGTGCCCTGCGGTGGGAGGGCGGCGATCAGGGGGTGGTCCTTATGGATCACACCCACCTTGGCTGCGCCACCTGGCGAACCGACGTCGTCGAAGAACTCGACGTTGGCCTTGTAATAGTCGGCCCACTGCTCCGGAACGTCGTCTTCGTAATAGATGGCCTCGACCGGGCAGACAGGCTCGCACGCACCGCAGTCGACGCACTCGTCTGGGTGGATGTACAGCGAGCGCTCGCCCTCATAGATGCAGTCGACAGGGCACTCGTCGATGCACGCGCGGTCTTTCACATCGACGCAGGGAAGGGCGATGACATAGGTCATGAAGCGATTCCCTTCGGGTTGGTTGTGGTCACAATCTTATCCCGGCGAAAGGTGCCGGCCGCCGGCCACGCGAGCACAACCATGGCGATGACGACCGGGCCGTAGGTGAGCGTGTAGCCCGCTGCGTTGGCCGGCACGATCACCGTGCCGCCGCTGTCGACGAGCGATAGCGCGGCGATGGCGACAAGCACGCCGATCGCGGCGATACCTGTCACGATGCGGCCCGGGAAGACTATGCGAAGGCCCACGAGAAGGGCCGCGATGATCGCGATCGAAACGATGATGCCCCACGGCACTGTGATGCCGCTCGCCACCGTCGACAACTGGTGATTGACCGTCGCGATACCACCGATTGAGAGGCCGACCACGAGCGCCAGGATGTAGGCGAGCACATGGGTGCCGAAGCCCTGGTCTGCCCATGCGACCTGATCTGGCTTGCCACTGGCCACTGGCGAGTATCCCTCGAGCGCAGCGATCGGCCGTGCCGGACCACTCGAGAGCGTGAAAGTGTCGCCACGCACTGTCACCTGGCTGCGGTGGGCCTCGAGCGCGCGGCGCTTGCGATCAAGTACTGGCGACACGTCGATAACCAGGCTGGCAGAGGCCGGGTCGGCGATCGCAAAGAAGGGCACTCCGAAGACTTCTGCGGCGCGCAACGCGGCTTCATGGGCGCGCACGTGGTCTGGATGCCCGTAGCCGCCGTCGGCCGCGTAACTGATCACGGCGTCCGGTTTCAGGTCGTCGACAACAGTCGCGATGTCAGCGGCAACCTCGCCAAATGGGGCAGCGCAGAGAGCCTCGGAGGAGAACGTGTCGAGTGCTTCTGCGCCATGCTCACCCCAGCGCATGCCAGAGTCGGTGTAGTGCCTCGGAGCGAGGTCGACCCTTCGGGCATCGGCATCGCCTAGGAATCGGTGGTCGAGAACGCCGAGCGCCATCATCGCGACACTGAGCTCGGACTCCCTGAGCGCGGCAACCGCCTGGCCGTCACCTTCAAGCGCGCTGATATCGGCTGGGATGATCTCGCCGAGCTCACCTCTCGTGCACGTGAGCACTGTGACTTCGGCTCCCCTGTCGACCAGCGTCGCGATCGTGCCACCCGTGGTGATCGTCTCGTCGTCGGGGTGTGCATGAACGAACAGCACGCGCTCGAAGTTGGCTTCCACAGTGGACAGGATATGCCGCCCGGGCTAAGGTTCGATGAGTAAGGTTAGCCTTACCAATCCCACTCGAACGTGAAATGAACCTGTGCTCGCAAACTTTCTGATCGGCCTTCGCGAGGGCCTCGAAGCCGCTCTCGTCGTCGGCATCCTCATCGCATACGTCGTCAAGATCAAACGCAAAGACGTGCTCGCCAGGATCTGGATCGGCGTTGGCCTCGCGGTCATCGTCTCGCTCGGGCTCGGCGCGCTGCTCACCTTCGGTGCTTACGGCCTGAGCTTCGAGGCGCAGGAGGCCATCGGTGGCTCGCTCTCGATCGTTGCAACGGGCTTCGTCACGTGGATGATCTTCTGGATGCTGCGCACAGCCCGAACCATGAGCAGCGACCTTCGCCATGACATCGACCGTCACCTGGTGGGAGCGGGCTGGGGGCTCGTGCTCGTTGCGTTCCTCTCCGTCGGCCGCGAGGGAATCGAGACGGCGCTCTTCATCTGGGCAGCTGTGCAGGCCACCGGCGAGACGACGCTGCCGATCCTCGGCGCTACCCTCGGCATCCTGCTGGCGGTCGTGCTTGGCTACCTCATCTACCGGGGTGTCGTGCGCATCAACCTCGCGAAGTTCTTCACGATCACTGGCTTCTTTTTGATCATCGTGGCCGCCGGCGTTCTCTCCTACGGCGTGCACGACCTGCAGGAGGCCGGCATCCTCCCGGGGCTCAACAGTCTCGCGTTCGATGTCACATCGGCGGTTCCGCCGAGCAGCTGGTACGGCACCCTGCTGAAAGGCACCGTCAACTTCTCCCCCGCCACCACCTGGCTCGAGATGTTCGTCTGGCTCGCCTACGTCGTGCCCGTGATGACGATTTTCATCCGCACCATCCGTCGGCAGCACAGCACGCCTCCGACACGTTCCGCGCAGCACCAGGAACTCGTCCCAGCAACAGAAGGAACTCGATGATCTCGCGCACCAACCGCCCAGGCCTCGTAGTGGCCACGGGCGCCGTTCTCCTGCTCGCCCTCACCGGGTGCGTGCCAAACAGCCCCGTGGCATCGGGCAGTTCGGGCTCTGCCACCAAACTGACCGTCACGAGCAGCGCCGCTGACTGTGCAGTCTCTGCAGCAACCGCCCCTAGCGGCACTGTCAACTTCACCGTCACGAACAGCACAGACGATGT
Organism: Microbacteriaceae bacterium; assembly: GCA_025464125.1. GTDB lineage: Bacteria > Actinomycetota > Actinomycetes > Actinomycetales > Microbacteriaceae > Lacisediminihabitans. The sequence goes on from JAODLU010000324.1 coordinate 5,815, forward strand.
GACCGAGTTCTACGTGCTCGCCGAAGACGGGCTGCGCATCGTCGCCGAGGTGGAGAACGTGACTCCAGGCGCACCCCGCACCCTCACCGCCCAGCTCCAGCCCGGCGACTACTTCACCACCTGCAAGCCTGGCATGGTCGGCACGGGGGTTGGACGCACCGCCTTCACCGTGACCGGCGGCACGATCGCGGTAAGCGGTACCGAGCAGGCGCAGCTGAAGACTGCGGCAGCCAACTACGTCGCGTACGTGAAAGACCAGGTTGCCCAGCTCGTTCCGGCCACACAGCAGTTCCTCACCGCATACCTGGCTGGTGACACAGGCAGGGCCCAGGCGCTCTACGCTCCGACTCGCGCATACTACGAGCGCATCGAGCCGGTGGCCGAATCATTCGGCGACCTCGACCCTGAGATCGATTTCCGCGAGGCGGACGTCGAGGCAGGCAAGGAGTGGACCGGCTGGCACCGCATCGAGAAGGACCTTTGGCCGCCGGCTACCGTCGACAACAAGGGCACGGTCTACGTGCCGCTGACCGCTGCCGAGCGCCAGGCCTTCGCCGACAAGCTGACCGCGAACACCCAGCAGCTCTTCGATTCCGTCCACGCGGCTGACTACACGGTGACCGCCGACGCGATCTCCAACGGAGCGATCGGCCTGCTCGACGAGGTGGCCAGCGGCAAGATCACCGGCGAAGAAGAGATCTGGTCGCACACCGACCTCTGGGACTTCCAGGCAAACCTCGAAGGTGCGCGCGTTGCCTACGAGGGCGTGCGCGGAATCGTTGTGGATAAAGATGCCGCGCTCGTCAAGAAAATCGACGGCCAGTTCGATTCGCTCGAGAAGCAGCTCGCTGCCTACGGAACGCTCAGCACCGGCTTCACGTATTACAACGAACTGACCAAGGCGCAGGTCAAGTCCCTCGCGGATGGCGTCAACGCCTTGAGCGAGCCGCTCAGCAAGCTGACCGCCAGCCTCACCAAGAAGTAACAACCGAATCTGGAAACACCGTATGACAGGCACCCCACCCTCGAGCCCCGGTATCTCCCGGCGCGGCCTTCTCGGCCTCGCCGGGGCCGGGGCCGTCGGCGTTGGGGCGGGGATCGCGGTCGATCACTTCGCCATTCCGTCGGCGCCGCAGGGCACCTCGGGTGCAGCCGCCAGCTATCCCTTTTATGGCACGCACCAGTCGGGCATCACCACTGCAGC
>JAODLU010000353.1 GCA_025464125.1 Microbacteriaceae bacterium
GGGGAACGCGAGTGCAGCTTCCGTTGGTGCAGCGGTGACCGGGTGTCTCCATGGGGAGGGGTGCCCATCGACGGTATCCATACTGATTCGTTAGATTCATACCACTAGCCCGCTCCCGAAGCGGGGAACAACAAAAGGAGCAACATCATGGCTAACCTCAACGTCACCTACGACGACCTTCGCGAAGCGGCACAGCGTCTGCTCGCCGGCAAGGATGACCTGAACCAGAAGCTCGTCGAGCTCAGCAATCTGGTCGACACCCTTACCTCGAACGGTTTCCAGGCCCAGCAGTCTTCGGCGGCGTACCGCGACTCGTTCGATCAGTTCCGCACCGGCACGTCGCAGGCCATCGATGGCCTCGATGGCCTCACGAAATTCCTCGTTTCCGCTGCCGACGCACTGCAGCAGACCGACGAGGGTCTCGCTTCAGCCATCAAGGGCTAGTGACCTCGACTCGGGCCTCGCATCACGCGAGGCCCGAGTCCCACTCCCTCACGCCACGACCCAGGAAAGGACCGCGCGATGCCAGATCTGAAAATTGAATTCGATGACCTCGACCTCCTCAAGGCTCGCCTAGACGCGGCCCTGTTGCAGTTCGAATCCGATGTGTCCAACACGCAGGAGCTCGAGGCGGCCAGCGGTCACCTCATCCTCGCTGGGGCGATCGACCAGTTTTCCACGAAGTGGAACAAGCACCGCATGGACATCCGCGACAACCTCGACTGGATGAAGGACTCGGTCGGTAAGATCGGCACCTCATTTACAAAGACGGATGATGCTCTGGCGAATGCGCTCGAGAAGCCTCCGGTGAACAAGACCGCAATCCCGCACGCCCAGACCGGCGGCGGCAACGGGCGGGAAACAGTATGAGCCTCATTCCTGCGCCCCTTGCTGGCGACCCTGACGTTGTAGAGAACTGGGGTGCGCGCTTCGTCAATGCTGCGAACAACCTCAAGAAAGCGTCCGATGAGCTTCGGCAGCTGACCGACGGCCACACCTACGTTTCCCTCGCCATCGAAGAAGTGCGCGAAAAGGCGCTGGATGCCAGGACGGCGACCACCAAAGTGGCTACCCGTTACGAGGGCACGGGTGCAGCACTCACCATCTATTCCCACGACCTGCGCGCGGCTCAGGCTCGTGCTAACCGCGCAATCGCCGCCTTCTACAACAACGATTCGACGACGGCCGAACACACTAAGGATGACCTCAAGCATCAGGTCGACGCAGACAATGGGCAAACGCCCGGCCTGGTCGACAAGCTGATCGCAGCCCAGCACGCTCTGAGCAATCTGGTCGCGCAGAAGGCGTCAGCATGGGCAGAATTCAACGCCGCAGAGGCCGATCGTGACGCCGCCGCGATGCGCGCAGTGCACGCGATCCAGGTGGCGGACGATGCGAGCAAGCTGAACGACAGTTTCTTCGAGGCCATCGAGGGACAGTTCCAGGCCGCCTACGAGTGGGCGCAGAAGAACCTTGCGCCGATCATCCAGGCAATCCACGACATCGTCAAGCAGATCTCGGACATCGTATCGATTATCGCGCTGGTGCTAGACGTACTTTCTATTTTCCTCCCGTTCCTCGCACCTCTCGCTGGCATCGTCGACATGGTCGCCCTTGGGCTGGCTGCGGTGGTTCTGCTTACCGCTCTGGCCCTGCTCTTCCTCGGCAAGGGTTCGGTGGGCGAAGTGATCGGGGATACGATCTCCGTCGCAACCTCGGCGTTCGGCGGAAAGCTGGTCGATGGGTTGACGGAAAAGCTCGGCTCCAAGTTCGCGCTTGACGGGGTGAATGCCTTGAAGGGTTCCGATAATGCGTTCGCAACGACCGCCGGCCAGCAGTTCAACCTGCTCAAAACGACTGGCCCGAGCGGACTTCAGCTACTCCACGCCGGGGTCCACACCAGCGTCGATCTCGCGAGCCGTGGCACTGAGAAAGGTGTCGAAGGGTTTTTCGAATCGCCCGGAATGGACCTCGCGCCCAGCGCAGCAGGCCCGAGCTGGAACGCGCCGCCCACGCCACACATCCCGCCGGTGTTCGCGAGCACCAGCGACGTGTCCAGCGCGATGGAGAGTCACGTAGTGACGAATGCCGCGTCGATCTCCGTCTCGGTATCCTCCTGATGGCCGCGATCGAGGCCACCGGCTACGCGATCTCACTGCCGGCGGAATGGTATCAATTGCCGGGATCGCGCAACACTGGGGACGCGCTGGCTGCGATCGTCTCTGGGTTCGACCTGCCCGATGAGACAGCGGAACGCGTGAAGTTCGCCCTGCAAAATGTGAACGGGGTGTCGTTCGAAGCCCCCGGTCGCTCCAACTTCGCGCTCATCCGAAATCCCGCCAGTGGCCGGGTTGACGCGATCATGTCGATCTCGTTCCCGCGGCAGTCTGCTCAGTCGCTCGCTGACTATCGGGAAGCTGCTCGATCTGTCATACCAATTGCAGGACTGGAACAGGTCGAGCGAACCGTATCGGAGTATCCATTGCCGGCCGGCCCAGCGATCGTCGTTCACGAGTTCGTGCTTCCGCGAACCGATGGAGGCGTCTCGGATCCTGCCGTCGAACGCGCCATCGTGGCATTATTCCCTGACGGATTCGATTCGTTTTTCGAGTTTTCTATTAAGACCCAGGATCTCACCGTGTTCGAGGATGCCGCTGAATACCTCCTTGACATCGTCGCGCAGGTCCATCTCAGCGCAGAGGCTCCGGCAGCATGACCGACATCGCGCCCCGCTTCGCACTCCCCGGAACATGGGGCCGAGTCAATCTCGCGAGCGATGCAACGATCCAGAAATCCATCCGGAAGGTGGTCGAACACGCTGTCGGTCGCGATGACAAGCTCGCGACGCTCCGATCTGAATTACGGGGGCGATTCCGTGAGGCGGCCGACCTCGCGAGGGACAATAGCGCTGTCGACTTCTACCTCGCGCTGGAACTAGCGCCCGGTGTGCCCCTGCCCGCGTGGCTGGCAGTGTTTTTGCCCGATCTGGCATCAACCGACATAGACAAACTCGGTTTAGGCGAACTCAGGGCAGCGCTGAACGTCAGCGTCTCGGCTACGGCGCCGCAAGAATCAGCGAACACGTCGACGATTGCCCTCAACCGGGTACAGGCCGTTCGGCAGGTGTTCCGTCGGGTGCAGGCTGCGACCGAGGAGTCTCCGGAAATCCAACTGCTGCAGGCGGACTACTGGCTCGCGGCCTCGAACCCGAACCGGATCGCGCTCCTGACCTTCACCACGACGTATGCGGACCTGGAACAGCAGATGCTCGAATTCTTCGACGCGGTAATCGGCACAGTGCGCTGGGACTCACTCGAAGGAGCTATTGCGTGACTGACGATTCTTCAGCGCCCTACTCCTGGGTAGCCGATCTCAAAGCGTTCTGTGTTCTGTCATGGGGTT
>JAODLU010000367.1 GCA_025464125.1 Microbacteriaceae bacterium
GAACAAGCTCGAGAAGGACCTCGCCTTCAACCTGGGCGGGCACGTCAACCACTCCATCTTCTGGACCAACATGAGCCCGGACGGCGGCGACAAGCCGACCGGCGAGCTGGCAGCGGCTATCGATGACGCATTCGGTTCCTTCGATAAGTTCGTCGCTCACTTCACGGCGGTCGCGCTGGGCGTTCAGGGCTCTGGCTGGGCAGTACTCGGCTACGACAGCATTGGCCAGAAGATCACGACCTTCCAGCTCTTCGACCAGCAGGGTAACGCACCGCTCGGTCTCGTTCCTCTGCTGATGCTTGACGTCTGGGAGCACGCTTACTACCTCGACTACAAGAACGTGCGCGCCGACTACATCAAGGCGTTCTGGAACATCGTCGACTGGGCCAACGTGCAGAAGCGCTACACAACGGCCAGTGAAAAGACTGACGGCCTGCTGGTACTGTCATAGCGGTGAGTGGCCGGGGCGCGAGTTCCGGCCACACCCCGCGGGTTCACCAGCCCGCTGAAGACCCCCACTAAGTCGCGCCATTGGGCGCCTAGCTACAGGAGTTCTCTTGACCGTCAAGATCGGCATCAACGGCTTTGGCCGCATTGGTCGTAACTACCTTCGCGCGGCTCTCGCGCAGGGTGCAGACATCGAAATCGTCGCTGTCAATGACCTGTCCGACCCCGCGTCGCTCGCCCATCTGCTCAAGTACGACTCCGTTGCCGGGCGTCTCAGCGAGACGGTCACTGTCGAAGGCGACTCGATCGTCGTCGGTGGCAAGAAGATCAAGGTGCTCGCCGAGCGCGACCCCGCGAACCTCGGATGGGGCACCCTTGGCGTCGATATCGTCATCGAGTCGACCGGCCGTTTCACGGATGCCAAAGATGCCAAGGCGCACCTCGACGCCGGTGCCAAGAAGGTCATCATCTCCGCTCCGGCCTCAGGCGAAGATGGAACGTTCGTTATGGGTGTCAACGAGGCCAGTTACGACTCGGCCACGCAGAACATCCTGTCCAACGCCTCCTGCACCACCAACTGCCTCGCGCCCCTGGTCACTGTTCTCCTTGAGAACTTCGGCATCGAAAAGGGCCTCATGACCACCGTGCACGCCTACACTGCAGACCAGAACCTGCAGGATGGCCCACACAGCGACCTGCGCCGTGCACGTGCAGCGGCCATCAACATCATCCCGACCAGCACGGGTGCCGCGAAGGCTCTCGGCCTCGTCGTTCCTGCAGTTCTCGGCAAGCTCGACGGGTACGCGCTCCGCGTGCCAGTGCCGACCGGTTCGATCACCGACCTGACGGTCGAGCTCAGCCGCAATGTCACAGTCGCCGAGGTCAACGCGGCATACAAGGCTGCGGCTGAGAGTGGCGCGCTCGCGGGCTTCCTCAGCTACACGGAAGACCCGATTGTCTCGAGCGACATCCAGGGCGACCCTCACTCGTGCATTTTCGACTCCGGCCTCACGAAGGTCATCGGCAACCAGGTGAAGGTGGCTGGATGGTACGACAACGAGTGGGGCTACTCCAACCGTCTCGTGGACTTCACCGAGTACGTCGCCGAGCGCCTGTAACGCAGAGCGATGACGCTTCGCACGATCGACAGCCTCGGTCAGCTCGAAGGCAAGAGAGTAATCGTCCGCTGTGACCTGAACGTCCCCCTCAAGGACGGCCAGATCACCGATGACGGTCGCATTCGCGCCTCCCTGCCGACTCTCACTGCGCTTCTGGAGGCGGGTGCCAGCGTAATCGTGGTCTCCCACCTCGGCCGTCCGGAGGGCGTGCCAGAGGCAAAGTACAGTCTTGCGCCAGTCGCCGTGCGCCTCTCAGAACTCCTTGGGGCGCCGGTGGCTTTCGCAACTGACACGGTCGGGCCTTCGGCATCCGGTGTCGTTTCTGCGCTGGGCAACGGCCAGCTCGCTCTTCTCGAGAACCTGCGATTCAACCCGGGCGAGACTGCTAAGTCGGATGCTGACCGCACCGCTTTTGCGCGACAGCTCGCGGCTTTCGGCGACGCGTTCGTCTCTGACGGTTTCGGTGTCGTGCACCGCAAACAGGCCAGCGTCTACGAACTGGCAACGCTGCTGCCGAGCGCCGCTGGAACGCTGATAGCGACTGAGCTTGATGTTCTTGATCGCCTGACCGAGAAGCCCGAGAAGCCGTACGCGGTGGTGCTCGGCGGGTCGAAGGTGTCTGACAAGCTCGGCGTCATCGCACATTTGCTGCCGAGGGTGGACTCGCTGCTCATCGGGGGCGGCATGCTGTTCACGTTTCTTGCGGCCCAGGGCCACAAGGTGGGCGCCAGCCTGCTCGAGGCCGACCAGCTCGACACCGTGCGCGGTTACCTCGCGAAGGCGAAGGAGCTGGGAGTCGACATTGTTCTCCCGACAGATGTCGTCGTTGCGTCGAAGTTCGGAGCAGATGCCGAGCACGAGGTTCGACCTGCGGATGACATCGAAGGCAGCCCATGGGGTGCCTCGGGTCTCGGCCTGGACATCGGACCAGACACCGCTGAAGCCTTCGCTGCGGTCATCCGAAAGTCCAGGACGGTCTTCTGGAACGGTCCGATGGGCGTTTTCGAACTCGCTCCGTTCGCAGAGGGAACACGCACAGTTGCGAAGGCACTGACCGAGGTCACCGGCTTGTCGGTAGTCGGTGGGGGAGACTCCGCCGCGGCAGTGCGGGCCCTCGGATTCACCGATGACCAGTTCGGGCACATTTCCACCGGTGGAGGTGCCAGCCTCGAATTTCTCGAAGGCAAAAGCCTTCCCGGTCTCGAGGTATTGGGATGGCAGGCATGAGCACCACACGAGTTCCGTTGATCGCGGGCAACTGGAAGATGAACCTGGACCACCTGCAGTCGATCGCTTTCGTGCAGAAGTTGGCGTGGAGTCTCAAAGACGCCAAGCACGGTTTCGCGTCGGTGGAGGTTGCAGTCTTTCCGCCGTTCACCGACCTTCGTTCTGTGCAGACGCTCATTTCAGCTGACAAGCTCGAGCTCAAGTTCGGCGGCCAGGACCTCTCTGCGTATGACTCCGGCGCGTACACAGGGGAGATCTCTGGCGCGTTTCTCAAGGCACTCGATTGCGATTACGTGATCATCGGCCATTCCGAGCGACGCACGCTTCATCACGAGACAGACGAAGAGATCGGCGCCAAAGTAACGGCGGCCATCAAGCACGGCCTCGTCCCTGTCCTCTGCGTTGGCGAGACCGCCGACGACCTGGAGACCCACGGACCGAGCGCGGTGCCAGTCGCCCAGCTCAAAGCCGCACTTGCCACGGCTGCGAAAGGCGTCGACATCGTCGTGGCCTACGAGCCTGTCTGGGCCATTGGTTCAGGCAAGGCAGCGACCCCGGCGCAGGCAGAGCAGGTTGCGGCAGCCCTCAGGGTCGCGTTGGTTGACCTGATCGGCCAGGAGGCGGCGGATGCCACGCGCATCCTCTATGGAGGTTCAGTGAAGGCCTCGAATATCGCTGGCTTCATGCGAGAGCCAAATGTAGACGGTGCCCTGGTTGGCGGAGCCAGCCTCGACCTCTCGGAATTCTCGAGCATCGCCCAGTTCCAGAAGCACGTAGGAACCTGAGTGCAACGTTTAGCACTGCCCGGGCTGCGATCGCCGAACCATTCGTGATTCGACTCAGGCTCAACCGAAGTTATACTGAACAGCAATGTTTACGCCCCAACGGCGTGTTCTGCCCGTGAAAGGCGCACTGTGCAAATTCTCCAGGTCATCCTGCAGGTGATACTCGGCATCACGAGTCTCCTGCTGACCCTGCTCATCCTGTTGCACCGCGGTCGCGGTGGCGGCCTCTCTGACATGTTCGGCGGCGGCGTCACCTCAAACCTCGGCGCATCCGGCGTGGCGGAGCGCAACCTCAATCGCATCACCGTGATTCTTGCCCTGGTATGGATTTCTTCCATAGTCATCCTGGGTCTCATCACGAAGTTCGACGCGGCCGGCTAGGCCCCGGTTCACTAAGGGAGATTTCCGTGGCATCAGGTGGTAGCGCAATTCGTGGGTCCCGTGTGGGCGCAGGCCCGATGGGCGAGCAGGACCGTGGTTTCCACGCCGAGCGGGTCCAGGTTTTCTACTGGTGCGGCAACGGCCACGAGCAGAGCCCATACTTTTTGGCAACCATTGAGCCGGAAGAGATTCCGGTAATACTGGACTGCCCGAACTGCGGTTTGCCCTCTGGTCGCGACAAAGAGAACCCTCCGTCGGTCACCAAGCTCGAGCCATACAAGACCCACCTCGCTTATGTGAAGGAGCGCCGCACAGAAGAAGAGGCGGCAACACTCCTCGACGAGGCTCTCGAGCAGCTGCGGGCTCGCCGTTCACGCCTGACCGCGCAGTAGTCCTGACCGCGCAGTAGTACTGACCGCTGGTCGCCGCTCAGTACTCAGCCGCGATGAGTTCTGCAGGTACTTCGGCTGCGGCATCCTCATCCACGAAGAAGACCGTGCGCATGCGTCCTTCGACGCCGGCGACCGGCACTTCGAGAGCGCTGGCACCAGCGAGCGCCAGCCCAAGGGCTGATGCCTTGTCTGCGCCGGCAAGAACGAGCCAGATGCGGTCAGCGCTGTTCAGTGTAGGCAGCGTCAGGCTCAGCCGGTCAGGCGGCGGTTTGGGTGAATCACGCACTGGCACGACGCTCGTATCGGTCACCTGGATGCCCGGGTAGTGGGGAAAGAGCGACGCGACGTGCCCGTCCGGTCCCACTCCGAGGAAAGCTATGTCGAATCTGGGCTGTTTGCTGCCGTCTGTGGCTGCAGTTGCGAGTTGCTGCGCGTAGGCGAAGGCTGCGGCATCCAGGTCCAGCCCGGCGTCTGACGCGGCGAAGCGGTGAACATGCGAGGGCAGCAAAGCAATCTGGTCGAGCAGGGCGTCTTTCGCCTGCTTGTCATTGCGCTCGGCGTCGCCTGCCGGCAACCATCGTTCGTCGCCCCACCACAACGAGACCCTTGACCAGTCGACGCTGTCACGAGCAGGGGAGTCCGCAATAGCAGCGAGCACGCCGATGCCGACTGAACCTCCGGTAAGCACAACCGATACGAGTTGCTGCTGTTCGAGAAGCTCAGCGACCTTCGATAGGAACCTGGCGCCTACTGCTTCGGCAAGAGCCTGCTTGTCGCTGTGGACAAGTACCCTCCGAACAACGGTCACCGTGCTGCTCCCTGCACAGGGATGCTCTCGGTAATCGTCGGTTGCTGCAGTTGCTCGAGGCCGCTCTGCATGACGATGCCGTACAGGTCATCCGGGTCGAGGCGTCGAAGCTCTTCAGCGAGACAGTCGCGAAGACTCCGACGGGGCAATGAGATGTCGTGCACTGGCTGCATCGGCTGGGTGAGCCTCACGACGTTTTCGTACGACCGTTCGAGCGA
>JAODLU010000376.1 GCA_025464125.1 Microbacteriaceae bacterium
CGAGTATCGAGCAGATCTGCGAGTGGGTCGACTCGGCCAGGGCCCGCGGGCGCGCGCCGCTCGTGGTCGTCGCCGAGGGCTTCTAGCTCGACACCATGGATGACGCGCACTCCGAACGGGGCCTCGACGCGTTCGGGCGCCCCCGCCTCGGCGGCATCGGCGAACTGCTCGCCCCCGAAATCGAATCCCGCACCGGCATGGAGACGCGGGCGACCACGCTCGGCCACATCCAGCGCGGCGGAACGCCGACCGCATACGACCGGGTGCTGGCCACCCGCTACGGCATGGCCGCAGTCGACGCCGTGATGCACGGCCGCTGGGGCCGCATGGTCTCGCTGCGGGGCACCACAATCACCCACGTCGCGTTCGAGGACGCGCTCGGCAGGCTCAACTCCGTACCGCAGGAGCGTTACGACGAAGCTGCGGTGCTGTTCGGCTAAACCGCCCGACCTCACGCTGGTCGCCGCTCGGGGCTCTCCGCCCCCGCCCCGGCCACCCGTGACCCGGCCTCGGGCGCCGAGAGGCAAAGTTACGCCGCTTGTCAGAGCCGGCAAGAACAGAAGCCTGCCCTTCGACGAAGTGAGACCCCACAGAGGTGCGCGGGCGCCAGCGCGCGTCTCCGCCGGTAGCGTTGACCTATGTTTCGCGCACTCAGGGTGGCAAGGCCAGCGGATGCCCCCGCCGGCATCTTTCGCGTCGACCTGGTCGAAGACTTCGACGACGACTCACTGGGCGAGGGCAACGTCGTGGTGGACGTCCAGTATTCGAGCCTCAACTTCAAGGACGGCATGGCGCTTCGCGGCGACCCCGGAGTGGCGCGGCTCAACCCGCTGATACCCGGTATCGACCTCGTGGGCAGTGTTGCGGCATCCGATGACCCGCGCTGGAAGGTCGGCGACCAGGTGCTGGTCAACGGCTGGGGGCTCGGCGAAACGCACAATGGCGGCTTCTCGGAGCGAGCACGCGTCTCCGGCGACTGGCTTGTCGCGCTGCCTGACGGCATCACCGCCAGGCGTGCGGCTGCCATCGGCACCGCAGGTTTTACGGCAATGCTCTCGGTGCTCGCCCTCGAGCGAGCGGATGCCCTGGCCGCAGCCGAAGCGGGCACTGTGCTCGGTGGCGAGGTGCTTGTGACCGGGTCTGCCGGAGGGGTCGGATCCATCGCCATCGCGATCCTGGCGAAGCTCGGGCACCGCGTGGTGGCCTCGACCGGAAGGCTCGAGGAGACGGACTACCTCGTGTCGCTCGGCGCATCCGAGGTCATCGACCGCACGCCACTCGGCCAACCCGGCAAGCCACTGCAGCGTGAGCGCTGGTCGGGCGCGATCGACTCCGTCGGGGGCAACACTCTCGCCAACGTGCTCGCGCAGGTGAAGTACGGCGGGGCGGTCACCACCTGCGGCATGGCCCAGAGCCCTGATGTGCCGGCCAGCGTGCTGCCGTTCATCCTGAGGGGCATCAGCCTCGTTGGCATCAACTCGGTCTACATTTCGCCAGAGCTCAGGTCGTCCGCGTGGAAGCGCCTCAGCACCGACCTCGACCTCGACCTGCTGGACGGCATGACATCGACGGTGAGCCTTGGCGAGACTCCTGCGCTCGCGGAGAAGATATTGGCCGGCCAGGTGCGCGGCCGAATCGTGGTCGACGTTCGCGCCTGAAGCCAGGGCGCCGTGCCACACTTGGCGATCATGAGCACAGTCCTTCTCGTCATCGGCACCGTCTTCGTAGTTCTCGCAGCCCTTTTCCACATCTACGTCTTTTTTCTCGAAAGCATCGCCTGGACGAGGCCCGCCACCTGGAAGGTCTTCGGAATCCGCAGCCAGCAGGACGCTGACACCATCAAGCCGATGGCCTTCAACCAGGGTTTCTACAACCTTTTCCTGACGATCGGCATACTCGTCGGTGTCGCGCTGCTGCCCTCGGTCTTCCCCGCGGGCATCGCACTTATGCTCATGGGCGCAGGCAGCATGGTGCTGGCCGGGCTGATCCTGCTGCTGAGCGCACCGAAGAGTCGCAGGTCTGCATTGCTGCAGGCTGTGCCGCCTTTCATCGGAATCGTGCTGGTCGTCATCTCGCTCGCTGCCTGACCCATTCAATCTGGCCCTCGCGGGCCGGGGTCGCCGCGGAATAGACTGCGATCCATTCGGGCGGGGGTCGTGGAATGGTCAGCAGGAGTGTCGGCAGGGGTGGGATCGCACTCGGTGCCGTGCTAGCACTGGCCGCAAGCGTCTTCGTGGGAGCCCCTGTGCAGGCTGTCGTGCAAGCGGCACCGACGCCTGTGGTGCAGGGCAACCAGCTGATCGACACCCGTACCAACGCGGTTTTCACCCCGCACGGGGTCAACTGGCCGAGCTTCGAATACGCCTGCTGGCAGGGCTGGGGCTATTCGGGTGACAACTCGACGGCAGAGGCGCAGGCGATCGCATCCTGGCAGGCCAACACCGTGCGCCTTCCGCTCAACCAGGACTGCTGGCTGGGGTTGCAGAACTCACCAGCCGGTTCCGGTCGCACTGCTGCGGGGTACCAGGCTGCGGTTCGCTCGTGGGTAGACAAGCTGAACGCTGCGGGGCTCGTCGTCATCCTCGACCTGCACTCGTCAGCGCCGCTCGGGTACCCGGCCCACGGGCAACGTGCCATGGCGGATGCCCAGTCGGTCACCTTCTGGCAGCAGGTCTCGAACGCGTACAAGAGCGTCCCATCGGTGATGTTCGACCTCTTCAACGAACCGTATTCGCGCTGGGACGGCAACACCAAAATCTTCGACCTCACCTGGGCGTGCTGGAAGAACGGCGGATGCCAGGCCCCTGTGGAAGACGACTACACCTCGGCGCTCAGCGGCGCCAAGTTTGCAACTGCGGGAATGACCCAGCTGGTAGCCGCTGTGCGCGGCAGCGGGGCGACCCAGCCGATCATGCTCGGCGGCATCGACTACAGCAACGACCTGCGGGGGTGGCTTGCCAACCGTCCGGCCGACACCCAGCTCGTGGCTTCGTGGCACAACTATCCTGGGCAGCGCTGCCAGACCGCGACCTGCTGGAATGCTGAGGTCGCACCTGTCGCAGCTGTCGTGCCAGTGGTCACCGGCGAGTTCGGCCAGACGGATGGCGGCAGCTCGTTCCTCACCACCTTCATGACCTGGGCCGATGCTCACGGTGTCGGCTACATGCCGTGGGCGTGGTGGCACGTGCCGGTGTCCGAGTCACTCGAGAACAGCCGGTATGCCCTGATCTCCGACGATGGCTTCGAACCGAAGGCGCCTTCGGGAACGGTTTATCACGACCATCTCGCGACTCTCGTCACCCAGCCACCCGCGCTGCCGCACTTTTTCACCATGCCTCTCGCGATGACTCCGCCTGCGTCTGCCGCTGCTTCAGCGTCGGAGCCACTCGCGGTTTCGGCCGCAGCTGCGCCGCCGGTGGCGGCGTCGCCCGCGCCGTTTAAGTCCGGCCCGGTTACATCGGCTGCTCCGAGCACTGCGGTCTGCAGGGCGGTGACCAGCGGCAACTACCTGCACCTCGGTACCCCGGCGAGCGCGGGAGGCATCGAGCCGGCCGCGAGCCTGGTCGCGGCAACGCTCCGCATCCTCGCTGCTGCCCGCCGCTAAGAGGTCGGCTTCGCCGAAGCCGCCGCCTTCGCCGCAGCTGGCAGCGCTTCCAGGATGCGTGAAACGGCGGTGTCGTCGTGCGCAGAGCTGACGAACCACGCTTCGAAGACAGATGGTGGCATGGAGACTCCCGCGTCGAGCATGGCGTGGAAGAACGGCGGGTAACGGAACGCCTGCTGCGCCTTGACCTGCTCGTAGTCGCGAGGTGGTTCTGCCGTGAACGCGACAGAGAAGAGGGTGCCGGCCCGCTCGATCGAGTGCTCGACCCCTTCGGCAGCGAGCGCGTTGGCCAGGGCGGCCGTGAGCTCGTCGGCGACGGTGGACATTCTGCTGTAGACCGCGGCATCCGCAGCCTGGAGGGTCGCAATGCCCGCGGCCACCGCGACCGGATTGCCGCTCAGTGTGCCGGCCTGGTAGACGGGGCCAAGGGGGGCAAGCAGGTCCATGATCTCCGCCCGACCGCCAAGAGCCGCCACCGGCAGCCCGCCACCGATGACCTTTCCGAAGGTGACGAGGTCGGGCATCCAGTCGGCGCCCGCTTCGGTCTCGAGCCCCCACCAGCCGGAACGACCGGCCCTGAACCCGGTGAGAACCTCGTCAAGAATCAGCAGCGCCCCGTTGCGGTGTGCCACTGCCGCGAGTGATGAATTGAAGCCTGGCATAGGGCGAACTACACCCATGTTCGCTGGAGCCGCCTCGACGATGATCGCCGCGATCTCGTGCCCGCGCGTCTCGAAGACGGTCTCTAGTGCCGAAAAATCGTTGTACGGAACGACTATCGTCTGGGCTGCGGTCGCCGCAGTCACGCCAGCTGAGCCGGGCATCGCCAGGGTGGCGACGCCGGAGCCCGCCTCGGCCAGAAGTCCGTCCGAATGGCCGTGGTAATGACCGGCGAACTTGACCAGCAGGTCGCGGCCCGTCGCTCCCCTGGCCAGGCGGATGGCAGTCATGGTGGCTTCGGTGCCGGTTGAAACCAGGCGCACCTTCTCAACAAGGCTTCGGCCGCCAACGGTCACCCGGTCGCGCACGAGTTCGGCGAGTTCTGTCTCAGCCGGGGTGGATGCTCCGAAGGAAAGTCCACGCGCGGCTGCGGCCTGCACCGCCTCGACGACGGAAGGATGCGCGTGACCGAGAATCGCGGGACCCCACGAGCACACGAGGTCCACATATTCACGACCCTCGGAATCTGTGACATACGGCCCCCTGGCAGAGACCAGGAACCTCGGGGTGCCGCCGACCGACCCGAAGGCTCGCACCGGCGAGTTGACTCCACCCGGAATCGAGAGCCGTGCCCGGTCGAACTCCTGCTCGTTGGTGGTCATTCGCGCAACCAGTTGGCGAGTTCGACTGCCCAGTATGTGAGCACCGCGTCTGCTCCGGCCCGGCGGATGCCGACCACGGATTCCTCGATAGCCCTTCGCCGGTCGATCCAGCCGTTCGCCGCTGCCGCCTCGATCATCGAGTATTCGCCAGAGACCTGGTATGCCCAGACCGGCACCGGGCTCGAGGCCGCAGCATCGGCCAGCACGTCAAGGTAGCTCATCGCCGGTTTCACCATCACGATGTCTGCACCCTCCTCGACGTCCAGCAGGATCTCGCGGGCACCCTCCCGTCGATTGGCCGGGTCGAGCTGGTAGCTGCGACGGTCACCGTTGAGCGAGGACTGCACCGCCTCGCGAAAAGGGCCGTAGAACGCCGAAGAATACTTGGCCGCGTAGCCGAGAATCGCGGTGTCGGTGTACCCGTGAGCATCGAGCTCTGCCCGCACTGCGCCCACCTGGCCGTCCATCATGCCGCT
>JAODLU010000381.1 GCA_025464125.1 Microbacteriaceae bacterium
TGCGCTGCTGCTCGGCCTGTCCTTCTGTGCCCCGACCGATGAGCCGACGCACCAGCTCTTCCCAGGTCGGAGGCAAAAGGAAGACGAGAACGGCCTCTGGCATCGCGTGCCGCACGGCACGGGCTCCCTGCAGGTCGATTTCGAGCAGCACACTCTTGCCAGCTTCGAGAGCCTCATCGATCGGCTCACGGGGTGTGCCGTAGCGGAACGCGTTGTGCACGGTCGCAGTTTCCAGCATCTGGCCGCTGGCTTCGAGCCGGTCGAATTCCTCGTCGCTCACGAAGAAATAGTTGACGCCATCTATCTCCCCCTGCCGCGGAGCGCGAGTGGTTGCAGAAACCGAGAGATGGACATCCGGATAGTTCTCCCGGATGTAGGTGGAAACAGTGCCCTTGCCCACCGCTGTGGGGCCCGCGAGAACCACGAGGCGCGCCGGAGCGTGGTTGTCGCCCCGGTGTTCGCGAATGGACAGCCACTGCACAAGGCGGTCCCGCTGGCGGAGACCAAGCCCGCCAACGCGCTTCGAATCCGCAATACCGAGCTGGCTCATGACACGGGCGACTCTCGTAGGACCAAGGCCTGGCACGCTGCTGAGCAGCTCTCGCACCCTCAGTCCAGCCTCGGGTCCGCCATCCTCGGTCCACCCCTTGTGCAGCACATCGGTGGCACTGCGTTCCCTGTCGTGCACAGCCTGCTTGATGGCGGCTCTGGCCCGGCGGGCAGCAACCGCTGCTTTCGCTGCGGCAACCCTGTCGACCTCAGGAGGAGCTACTCGCGGCACGCCCGCACCTCTCCAGCCTGCAGGGCTACAGCTTCGGCGATGCCGTGCGGACCCGCCTGCAGGATGCTCCGCGAAGCACTCACGATCGCCCAGGGGGCTGAAGCGCCGTAGATCGAGGCCAGTTCGTCGTACCTGGCGCCCTGGTGGCCGAAACCCGGTGCGAGCACAGGAGTGCCGGCGGCGGATTCGAGGTCGATGCCGAACTCTGCGAAGTTCACGGTCGCGCCAAGCACGAGTCCGATGGACCCTGCTGTGCCTGCACGCCCTCTGTTCCACCCGACCACGTCCCCGACGATACTCGCCGCGACGGTCCTGCCGTCGGCCAGAATTGCTGACTGCAACCACCTGGCTTCCGGATTGGAAGTTGCGGCCAGCACGAAGAGTCCTTTGCCGGCGGACTCGGCGAGCTGCATGGGTGCCTCGATAGAACCGACTCCGAGGTATGGACTGATGGTCATCGCGTCAGCCTCCAGGGGGCTTCCCGGCGTAAGCCAGGCCTGGCCGTACGCCTCAACGCTGGTGCCGAGATCGCCGCGCTTCGCATCAGCGATCACCAGCAGGCCGGCTTGCCGCGCCGCGGCCATAACGTCTTCGAGAGCCCGAAAGCCCTCTGAGCCGTGCCGCTCAAAGAATGCCACCTGTGGCTTGACTATGCCGGCCTTGCCAGCTGTCGCATCGATGACCCGCAGCCCGAAGTCCCGTACCCCCACAGCGGTATCGGCAATCTGCCACTCGTCGAGCAGGTATGGATGCGGATCGATTCCGACGCACAGTTGCCCGAAGCTGTCGAAGACAGCCTCGAGTCGAGCGCCGAAAGACTCAGGCACCGGCCGCCGCCAGGCGCTCTGAGCGTTCTATCGCGTAGTCCTGCAGGGATTTCACGTCGAATCCGTCCCGAATCGCCTCGACCGAGGCGACGGCGGCGCCAAGCTGCGCGATGGTGGTGAACAGCGGGAGGTCGGCTGCGACCGCGGCCGCGCGAATCTCGTAGCCGTCGACCCTGGCGCTGAGGCCGCTGGGCGTATTGATGACGACATCCACCTCGTTGCGGTTGATGAGGTCGACGATGCTCGGTTCGCCCTCGATGGATGCCTGGCCCTGGTCGTACTTGCGAACGACCCTGGCCTGGATGCCGTTGCGGCTGAGCACCTCCGCCGTTCCACTCGTTGCGAGAATCTCGAAACCGAGCTGCTGGAGCCGCAGGATCGGAAGGATGATCGCCCGCTTGTCTCGGTCGGCCACCGACACGAACACGGCACCACTCGTCGGCAACCCACCGTATGCAGCGGCCTGGCTCTTCGCAAAAGCCTTCGGGAAGTTGGAGTCGATGCCCATGACCTCGCCGGTCGAACGCATCTCCGGCCCAAGCACCGAGTCGACGACCTGGCCCTCTTTGGTGCGGAAGCGCTTGAACGGCAGCACTGCTTCTTTCACAGCCACCGGTGAATCCATCGGCACAACTGTTCCGTCCGCCGCGGGAAGCATCCCGCTTGCAACAAGCTCACGAATAGTGGTTCCCACCATGATCAGGGATGCCGCCTTGGCCAGCGGAAGCCCGAGAGCCTTCGCCACGAACGGCACAGTGCGGGACGCGCGCGGGTTCGCCTCGAGCACGTAGAGCACCCCTGCGCCGATCGCGAACTGCACGTTGATAAGCCCACGAACGCCGATACCCTTTGCGATTGCCCGCGTCGCATCGACGACTCGCTGGATCTGGTCGCGACCGAGGGTTACGGGCGGGAGGGTGCAGCTCGAGTCGCCGGAATGGATGCCAGCCTCCTCGATGTGCTCCATGACCCCTCCGACGTACAGCTCAGTGCCGTCGTACAGGGCATCGATGTCGATCTCGATGGCGTCGTCGAGAAAGCGGTCCACGAGCAGGGGATGATCTGGGCCGACGATCCCCTGGTCGGCGACCCGCACGAAGTAGTCGGCAAGGGAGGGGCTGTCGTACACGATTTCCATGCCACGCCCGCCGAGCACGTATGAGGGCCGCACGAGCACCGGGTAACCGATCTCTTCGGCAACCGCCACGGCGCCGCGATAGTCGTATGCGGTGCCGTTCTTCGGAGCGAGCAGTCCTGCGCGATCCAGGATGCCCTGGAAGAGCCCCCGCTCCTCAGCCAGGTCGATGGCCTCCGGCGTGGTTCCGAGGATCGTGACACCCGCGGCTTTGAGGCCCTTGGCGAGTCCGAGAGCAGTCTGGCCGCCCAGTTGCACGATTACACCGACGAGTTCGCCGCTCTGGCTCTCTGCGTGGATGACCTCGAGCACGTCTTCCAGCGTGAGCGGCTCGAAGTAGAGCCGGTCACTCGTGTCGTAGTCGGTCGACACTGTCT